>SKMI01000172.1 GCA_007121115.1 Paracoccaceae bacterium
GCCCGCAATTCGTCGGCAAGCTGCCGCAACTGGTTATCGCTCAGCCCCTTCATGTCGGCGGGCGTGCGCACCCGGTCCAGCAGCGGTGTCTTCGGTCGGTCGGTCATCCGGACCCCTCTTGTGGCGCGTCAGGTGTCGCGCGCGATGATGAACCGGGCCAGCGCCCGCAAACTCTCGGCAGCCTCGCCATGGCCATCCAGCGCCGACTCGGCCTCGGCCACCAGGTCCGCCGCCCGCGCCCGCGCGCCATCCAGTCCCAGCAGCGACACGAATGTCGCCTTGCCCGCCGCCGCGTCCTTGCCCACGCGCTTGCCGGTGGCTGCAGCGTCACCCTCCACATCAAGAATGTCATCCGCGATCTGAAAGGCAAGGCCCAGCGCTGCGGCATAAGCGGCCATGGGGGCCGGGTCGGCGCCCGCCAGCCGGGGCCCCGCGCAGGCCGCCCAGCCGAAGAGCGCCCCGGTCTTGCCCGCCTGCAATTCGGTGATCTGGTCCAGCGTCAGGGGCTGGTCGGCGGTTTCGGCGGCGATGTCCAGCGCCTGGCCCAGCACCATGCCACGCGCGCCTGCGGCTTGCGCCAGCGTGGCCACCAGCAGCCGCCGCGCCGCGTCGGTGGGCGCTGCTGTGGGGCGGGCCAGCACCTCGAAGGCCAGCGCCTGCAGCGCGTCCCCGGCCAGCACGGCGGTGGCCTCGTCCCATTGCACATGCACCGTGGGCTGGCCCCGGCGCAGGTCGTCGTCGTCCATGCAGGGCAGGTCGTCATGGACCAGCGAATAGGCGTGCACCGCCTCGAGCGCCGCTGCCGCGTCCAGCGCCTGCGGGTCGCTCAGCCCATGCAGCCGCGCCGATTCCAGCACCAGGAACCCGCGCAGCCCCTTGCCGCCGTCGCAGGCGTGCACCATGGCATCGCGCACCGCGCTTTCCGGAAGGTCCAGGATCGCCGCCCGCAGATGCGCCCCAGTCGCTGCCGCAGCCTGCGCCAGACGTTCGGCGAAACTCATGCGGGCCTCATGCGGGATCGAAAGGTTCGGTCCCGGCGGGCTCGCCGGACTGCGCGAGCCTGATCTTCTCGACCCGTTCCTGCGCCGCGTTCAGCCGCGCCTCGCAATGTGCGCGCAACGCGGCGCCGCGCTCGTAAAGCGTGATCGAGTCCTCGAGCGAGACCTCGGCGCTTTCGAGCTTGGTCACGATTTCCTCGAGCGCCTTGAGCGCGTCCTCGAAGCTCATGTCCTCGACCTTGGGTTCGCTCATTGGCTCTTGTCCATCAGCATCAGCACATGCGCCCGCACGGAGGCCGACAGCGCGTCCAGATCGTAGCCGCCTTCGAGCACCGAGACCACCCGCCCCTCGCAGACCTCGGCGGCGATGTCGCAGAGCGCGCCGGTGATCCAGGCGAAATCCTCCTCCACCAGCGCCAGATTGGCCAGCGGGTCGGCGCGGTGGCCATCGAATCCGGCGGAGACGATGATCAGTTCCGGCGCGAAGGCGCGCAGGCGCGGAAAGGCGTGGCTCTCCCAGGCGGCGCGGAATTCATCGCCGCCGCTGCCCGGCTGCAGGGGCAGGTTCAGGATGTTGTCATGCGCGCCCCGCTCGCCCGGCGCACCGGATCCCGGAAACAGCGGCATCTGGTGGCTGGAGACGAACAGCGCGCGCGATTCGTCCCACAGCAGGTCCTGCGTGCCGTTGCCGTGATGGACATCGAAATCCACCACCGCCACGCGCTTCAGCCCGTGATGGTCCAGCGCCCGCTTGGCGCCGATGGCCGCGTTGCCGAACAGACAGAAGCCCATCGGCGTGCTGGTCTCGGCGTGATGGCCCGGCGGACGCATGGCGACAAAGGCGTTGCGCGCATCGCCCCCCAGCACCAGATCGACGGCCCGGCAGGTGCCGCCCACGCCGCGCATCACCGCCCGCCACGAACCGGGCGAGACATGGGTGTCCGCGTCCAGCTGATAGCCCCCGGCGGCGGGGATCGCCTTGCGCACCCGCTCGAGATATTCGGGCGGGTGGCAGCGCAGCACCTCGGATTCGTCGGCCAGCGGCGCCTCGTGCCGCTGCAGCCCGTCGAATTCCGCCGCTGCCAGCACCTGCGCCACCGCTTCGATCCGCGCAACGCGTTCGGGGTGGCCTTGCGGCGTGATGTGCTGGGCGGCGTCGGGGTGATGGATCAGGGCGGTGCTCATGGGTCTGAATCTAGAGCATCGGGCGACGGGGGGGAAGGCGAAACTGCATGGTTTGCAGGCAGTCGGCGAAGGTGCTGCGCCTGCGGTTATCGGATGACAAGGGGGCCGTCATCGCCTGACAGGGCGGCGATATTGCGCGGCAATCCGGGCGGGCTGCAGGGTCATCGGCGTGGATCGGCCGCGCTGCCAGAGACCCAAGCGGCGGTCCGCATCACCGCATTCAACAGGAGACGCACCATGATCCCATATCGCCCCCGCCCCGCCCTGACCGCACTGTCCGCCGCGCTGATGCTCGCGCTTGCGCTGACCGGTGCGCCCGCCGCCGCCGGGTCCTCGGTCGATGTCCGCCAGTGGGGCAGCGCCAATGAAGCCGCCAGCGCCCAGGGCGGTCACCGCCAGCGGCTTGCCGTGACCCAGCGCGGGCGCGGAAACCTGACGCTCAGCACCCAGGACGGCGCGCGCAACCGCATCTCGGTCGGGCAGACCGGGTGCCGCAACGTGGCCGACCTGGACCAGAGCGGGCGGCGCAACATCGTGGGCGTGGCCCAGATGGGCTGCCGCAACGACGCCACCGTCACCCAGGGCGGTAGCCGCAACGCTGTCGGCGTGATCCAGAACGGGCGCGGCCAGACCGCGACGGCCACGCAGCACGGCCAAGGCAACGTGCTGCTGATCATCCAGGACTGATGCCGCGCCTTCACCCGCAGGGGCGGGCCACCCGCCCCTGCCAACCAGCCCCCACCAACCAAGGGAGGGATCCATGCCCCGCATCCTGTTGGCCGCCACGGCCCTGATCATCACCGGCGCCGCCTGCGCCTCCACCGTCATCGCGCCCGCGCGATCGGTTCCCAAGGCCGACGCGCCCCTGGTTTGCGAATTGCAGATCACCGAAACCCGGACGGGCACCGAGCTGGTCGCCCGCGCCCATGCCAGCCGCGCGCTGGAAGGCACCTATGCGCTGGACATCCGCCAGCGTGGTGGCGGGGGCTCGGCCACCATCCGCCAGTCGGGGGAGTTCGAGGCCGCACCGGGCAAGCCCGTGCTGCTGGCCGAGACCACGCTGGGCGGCCCCCGCCGCAGTATCGAGGCCGAGCTGACCCTGACCTCGGGCAAGATCACGCGCCGCTGCCACAGCGCCGATCTGTGACGCGCCCGCTTCTCTGACCCGGAAGCCCTGTCCCATCGCATCCTGAAAGGACCCTGCCATGTCCCGTCTGACCCTTTCCGCCCTGACCCTCGCCGCCGCACTGGCCCTGCCGCTGGCGCCCGCCAGTGCGAATTCGCTCAGCATCTCCATCAATCCCGGCAACGCGCAGGAGGCCCGCGTGCTGGGTGCGCTGGTCACCGCCTATGCCATCCACCGCGATATCCGCTCGGGCGCCGATGTGCGGCAGGCGGGGCGCAACCAAGCCGCCGCCCTGCGCCAGTCCGGGGGCAACAACCTTGGCATCATCCGCCAGCGCGGCGCCGACCATTCCGCCGACCTGACCCAGCGCGGCGGGGGCAACACCCAGGCCATATTGCAGTTCGGGCGCGGTGCCGATGCGCGCGTGATCCAGCGCGGCGGCGAGGCCGGTATCCTGCTGCAATATGGCTGGTAAGCGCCCTCGGGCTGCCGCCGGCGCCTCGCCCGGCAACAGGTCCGCGAACTGCTGACGCCGCACCGTTGCGCTGGTGCGGCGGGCGGGCATGGACCCGGCTGCTTTTGACCCTGCGGCGCGGCGGCAGAGGAGGCGCGCGCAAAGGGTTTCGGCTTGCGGCGAAACCCGGTAAGCGGGGGCGATCCCATAGCCGCCATCGCACCGGACCAGCACCGCCGTGAGACCACCTTCCGATACCGGGACGCCCGACCGCAGGGCCCAGCGCGCGCGGGATCGTGAAATCCTGAACTGGCTGTGGACGGGATATGTCCGCAAGCGTCTCTGGTGGCTGGCCGCGGCTTTTGCCTTGCTGATCATGGAAGGCGCCATGCTTGGCGTCTTCAGCTTCCTGATCCAGCCGCTTTTCGATGATGTGCTGGTGGCGGGCCGCGCGGATATGGTGGTGCTGGTGGCGCTGGCCATGGCGACGGTTATGATCGTGCGCGGGGCCGCGCGACTGTTGAGCCGGGTCGTCACTGCGCATCTGGCCGAGCGCACGCGCGCTGACATGCAGGACGAGATGCTGGCGCATCTGCTGCGCCTGGACCTGGGGTTTCATCAGCACCAGTCGCCCGGGCTGCTGATCGAGCGTGTCCAGGGCGATACGCGGGCCGTGATCGAACTGCTGCGGTCGGTTGTTGTCGGCCTGGGCCGCGACGGGGCGTCGATGATCGGTCTGGTGGCGGTGGCGCTTTACATGGACTGGATGTGGACGCTGATCGCGCTGGTGGGGGTGCCGCTGCTGGTGCTGCCGATGCAGATGATCCAGCGCCGCATCCGCGAACGCAGCGTCGAAACCCGCGTAACCGCGGCCGAGATTTCCAACCGGCTGGACGAGGTGTTCCACGGCATCGCCACCATCCAGCTGTCCGGCACCGAGAAACGCGAACAGTCCCGGTTCCGCGATGTGCTGACGCGCTATCGCCGCGCGGCGGTGCGGGCGTCCATCGGACAGGATGGCACGCCGACGGTCATGGATGTGGCCGCCACCATCGGGGTGGCAACGGTCGTGGCCTATGGCGGCATGCAGATCATCGAAGGCACCCGCACGGTGGGCCAGTTCATGAGCTTCTTCACCGCCGTGACCCTGATGTTCGAGCCGGTGCGCAAGCTCAGCGGACTGGCGGCGCAATGGCAGAACATTCTGGCCAGCGCCGAGCGGGTGCGCGACCTGATGCATGTGAAGCCCGCTATCACCTCGCCGCCGCCGCCGCATCTGCCGGTGCCCGCGCGCAACGCCTGCAGCATCGCGCTGCGGGACGTGCATTTCGCCTATGGGCGCGAACCGGTGCTGCGCGGCCTGACGCTCGAGGCCGAGGCCGGGCAGACGACCGCGATCGTGGGGCCCTCGGGCGCCGGCAAGACCACGGTCTTTGCGTTGCTGGGGCGGCTGATCGATCCGCAGCAGGGCCAGATCCTGATCGGCGGGCGCGATATCGCGCAGATGGACCTGGCCGCGTTGCGGGGCCTCTTTTCGGTGGTCAGCCAGGACGCGGCGCTTTTCGATGACAGCATCCGCGACAATATCCTGATGGGGATGCGCGATGTCCCCGAGGCCCGGTTGCGCGCCGCGATCGAGGCCGCGCATGTCGCCGAGTTCGCCGATACCCTGCCCGATGGGCTGGACACGCGGGTCGGGCCGCGCGGGTCGGCGCTGTCGGGCGGGCAGCGCCAGCGCGTGGCGATTGCGCGCGCGATCCTGCGCGACGCGCCGATCCTGCTGCTGGACGAGGCCACCAGCGCGCTCGACGCCCGGTCCGAGGCGCTGGTTCAGGCGGCGCTGGAGGAACTGGCGCACGGGCGCACGACCCTGGTGATCGCGCACCGACTGGCCACCGTGCGGGCGGCGCATCGCATCGTGGTCATGGATCGCGGGCAGGTGGTGGAGCAGGGCAGCCATGCCGAGCTGATTGAGCGTGGCGCCCATTATGCGCGGCTGCATGCGCTGCAATTCCAGGAAGACTGAAAGGGCGGGCTTGTGCAGGGCGCGCCTGCGCGCGCTGGCGTGGCTGATGTCACGCGCCGCATCGCCATGGGGCCGCGTCGGCGCGAATGCCGCCCGTCACGGCACCCGTATCCGCCCGCTGGCGACCTTGACCGCCGATCCGCCGATCCGCACCGCCGACAACGCGCCGCCCTGCATCACCATGCGCGCGCCGATTTCGGAGGGGCGCCCCATCTCCAGCCCCTGCATGACCCTGAGCGCGGTTTCCCCCTGCGCGGCGCAGTGACCGTGGTGGGTCAGCAGCCCGGCGAAGGTGACCACGGCCGAACCGGTGGCCGGATCCTCGGGTGTGCCCCCGGCGGGCGAGAACATGCGCGCGTGGACCTCATCCGCCGCACCGGGAACAAAGAGCCAGGCGCTGAAGGTGCCTGCTCGGTCGGTCAGCGCCGTCCAGTCCGCGCCCATGGGCCAGGCGCGCGCCAGTGCCGCGCGCGAGGCGACGGGGATCAGCAGATAGGACGGCCCGGCCTGCCAGACCTCGGGGGTGGCCGCGATGGCGTTGCCGATATCGCCGGGGGACAGGCCCAGCGCGCGGGCGGTCAGGCCGCAGTCATCGACCGTTCCGCAGCATTCGGGCAGCAGGGGCGCGGTGAACTCCGCCGATACGCGCCCATCGCGGCGGCGCACCGTCACGGGCACGGGACCGGCGTTTTCCTCGAGGGTCATCGCGACCTCGGCATCCCCGGTGGTTTCGGTCAGCCCGGACAGGTGGATCGCACAGCCGATGGTCGGATGCCCGGCAAAGGGGATCTCGTCGGTGGGAAAGAAGATCCGGACCCGCGCGCGGTGGGCGGGGTTCTCGGGGCGCATGACAAAGATCGTCTCGGACAGGTTCAACTCGCGCGCCAGCGTCTGCATCTGCGCGGTGCTCAGCCCATCGGCATCTGGCACGATCGCAAGCGGATTGCCCTGAAACGGCGTGTCAGTGAACACGTCATAGGTGACAAGCGCCAGCACCCGCGCGACCGTCAGTTCAGAAGCCCCGCATGACGCATGGCGGCATCGATGCGCGCCTTGGTCGGCTCGGTCAGGCCGATCAGCGGCAGGCGCACCTCGTCCGTGCATTTGCCCAGGCGCGAAAGCGCGTATTTCGCGCCGACCAGACCGGGCTCGATGAAGATCGCCTCGTGAAGGGGCATCAGCCGGTCCTGATACTCCAGCGCGGTGGCATAATCGCCCGCCAGCGTCGCCTCCTGGAACTCGGCACAGAGCCGCGGCGCCACATTCGCGGTGACGGATATGCACCCCACCCCGCCATGCGCGTTGAAGCCCAGCGCGGTCGCATCCTCGCCCGAGATCTGGATGAAATCCTTGCCGCAGGCGCCGCGCTGCTGGCTCACGCGCTCCAGCTTGCCGGTGGCGTCCTTCACCCCGATGATGCGCGGCAGGCGGGCCAGTTCGCCCATCGTCGCGGGCGTCATGTCCACCACGGACCGGCCCGGAATGTTGTAGATGATGATCGGCAGGGTGCAGCAGTCGTGCAGCGCCCGGAAATGGGCGATCAGCCCGCCCTGTGTCGGTTTGTTGTAATAAGGCGTGACCACCAGCGCGACATCGGCGCCCACATCTTCGGCGTGACGCATGAAGCGGATCGCCTCGGTCGTGTTGTTGGACCCCGCGCCTGCAATCACCGGAACGCGCCCGGCCGCCCGGCGCACCACTTCCTCGATCACCGCCTCGTGTTCTTCATGGCTCAGCGTGGGGCTTTCGCCGGTCGTGCCGACGGGAACCAGCCCGTGGCTGCCTTCGTCGACATGCCAATCCACCAGCGCGCGCAGGGTCTCGAAATCCACCTTGCCATCCTTCAGCGGCGTGACAAGGGCGGGGATGGAACCTCGGATCATGGCGCATGTCCTCACTGTGCGGGCAGGGCGCGGGTCCGGTGTGCGCGGCATCGGCAGGCTTCTGCCAGCCGGGACACGGCCTGTCGGCTTTGTGTGTTGCGGCCTGCGCCTGCGCGCTTAGACTTCCGCGACACGCATTTCAAGCCGAAAGACCGAATATGCTGCGTCGCGTCTCGTTTTCGCTGGTGCTGAGTGCAGCCCTTGCGCTGCCCGTATTGATCGGGGCAGCGCAAGGGCTGGCCCAGGACCGCCCGCCGCCCTCGCGCGATGCCGGGCTGCTGTCGCTGGCGCTAAGCGAGGGCCGGGCGGGCGACTGGGCCGCCGCGCAAGAGACCCTCGGCGTGGCTGGCGACGACGCGCAGGCGGTGTTCGACTGGTTCCGCCTGCGCAACGGCGCCGGCACGCCCGCCGAGGTCGACCGCTGGCTGCGTGAGCGCGCGCACTGGCCGCTGCCGGTCACCATCCAGCGCGCTGCCGAGGAGCATCTGACCGACGCCGCGCCCGACGTGGTGCGCGCCTTTTTCACCGACCGTGAGCCGCAGAGCGCCGAGGGTGGTCTGGCCCTGCTGGGCGCGCTGCCGGACGGGTACGATACGGACGCGCTGGCGCAGCAACTGTGGCGCGATTTCACGCTGAACTCGGAACAGGAGGACGCATTACTGGAGCGTTTCGGCGAGGTGCTGGCCCCGCTGCACGTCGAGCGGATGGACATGCTGCTATGGCGCGGGGTGCGTGGCGCGGCCAACCGGATGCGCGACCGGGTTGGCCGCGGCGAGGCGCGGCTGGCGCAGGCCCGGCTGGCGTTGCAAACGCGCGCGCAAGGGGTAAGTGCGCTGATCGACGCGGTGCCCGAGGCGCTGGCCGATGATCCCGGGCTGGCCCATGACCGGTTCCAGTGGCGGATGCACGCCGGGTTGACCGAAAGCGCGGGCGATCTGCTGATCGAGCGTTCCGCGCAGGGGGCGGCGGCCTTGGGCGATCCGTCGGCCTGGGCGCGGTGGCGCATCTTCCTGGTGCGCGGTGCCCTCGCCGACGGGGACGCTGCGCGCGCCTATGCGCTGGCGACACCGCATCATCTGGAGGATGGCGCGCAATTCGCCGATCTGGAATGGCTGGCCGGGTTCATAGCGCTGCGCCATCTGGACCGGCCGGCGGATGCGCTGCGCCATTTCCGCACCTTGCGGGTGCGGGTGTCCAGCCCCATAAGTCTGGGCCGCGCGGGCTATTGGGAGGGCTTGGCGCATGAGGCGCTGGGCGATCCGATCAGCGCCGAGGCGGCCTTCGCCTTTGCCGCCGAGCATAGCACCAGCTTCTATGGCCAACTGGCCGCCGAGCGCGCGGGGATCGGCATGGACCCGGCGCTGTTGGCCGAGGCGCGCTATCCCGACTGGCACGAGACCGTGCTGGCGGAGTCCGACCTGCTCTCGGCGGCGCTGCTGCTGCGCAGCTCGGGCGAGTGGTTCGAGGCGCGGCGGGTGGTGATGCACCTGGCCTGGCAACTGGAGGCAGAGGCCGAACTGGGCGCGCTGACGGAATTGCTGCTGGGGCTCGATGAGCCCAACATGGCGCTGAACGTGGCCAAGATCGCCGTGCAGAAGGGGGTGCTGCTGCCGCGCGCCTATTTCCCGCTCACGGGGCTGGAGGAAGTGGACCTGCCCGCGCCCGCCGATCTGGTGCTGGCGATTGCCAGGCGGGAAAGCGAATTCGACCCGAGGGTGGTCAGTCCGGCGGATGCGCGGGGGCTGATGCAGGTGCTGCCCGGCACCGGCGCGATGATGGCGCAGGAGTTGGGGATCGACGGCTTCGACCCGTCCCGCCTGACCAGCGACCCGGGCCTGAACGCGCGGCTGGGCGCGGCCTATCTGCAGGTGCTGACCGAGGAATTCGGCCCCTCGCTGGCGCTGGTCGCGGCAGGCTACAATGCCGGGCCGGGCCGCCCGCGCGCGTGGATCGAGCGGCTGGGCGATCCGCGCAACGGTGATGTGGATATCGTCGACTGGGTGGAAAGCGTCCCCTTTGCCGAAACGCGGAATTACATCATGCGGGTGGCGGAGTCGCTGGTGGTCTATCGCACGCTGCTGGCGGGTGAACTTGCGCCCATCGAGCTGGAAGCACTGCTGCGCGGTTCCTGAGCGTCCCCCGTATGGATACGAGGGTGCGCCCCCATGGCGCGCGGGTGAGTGGGTGGGCGCCGCCCTAGGGCGCTTTTGCCGAAGGGCGCCGAGACAGAGTTTTCTTCGGGTGACCGGAAAACGGCTCTGCCTGTGCCCGACACTCCGTCAGACGCCCGTCACGCCTCGGGGGCCTCAGTGCTCCGTTCGCCCTGTCCCGTGAACCACAGGCCGATCCCGGCTGCGGCCCAGCCCAGGGCAACCAGCCCTGCAAGCCCGCCCGCGAAAGCCGCAAACGCCTGCTGGATCGGTGTGCCGCCGGGCAGGGGCAGGGCGGCCACAGGCGCCCAGAGGCTGCCGGTGGCCATCACATGGCCCATGCTCGCCGCGAACCACGCCGCCACCGCCACGGCCACCATGACCGGCACCGCCAGCAGCCCGCGCGCCCGGCGCGGCAGTTGCAAGGCCCGGCGCAGCGACTGGGCCTGCCGGCCCAGATCATGGCCCACCGCCAGCAGCGCCGGCACCACCAGCAGCACCAGCACCATGCCGAAGCCCAGCCCGTAGACCAGCGTGATGACCGTGGGTTTCAGGAACTCGGCCTGTGTGGAGCGCTCGAACATCAGCGGCGACAGGCCCAGCACCGTGGTCAGCGTGGTCAGCAGCACCGGGCGCAGACGGTCACAGGCGGCATCGACGATGGACGGGATCAGCCCGCGATCCCGCGCATACTGGTCCACCGTGGTCACCAGCACGATGGAGTCGTTGATGATGATCCCCGCCATGCCGATCAGCCCGACGATGGAGAAGATCGTCAGCGCCATGTCCCACTGCACATGGCCATAGAACGCGCCGATCAGGCCGAAGGGAATCACCGCCATCACCACCAGCGGGCGCAGCCAGCTGGAAAACACCCAGGCCAGCGTCAGATAGATCAGCAGCAGGCACAGGATCAGCCCGAACATGGCGTCGGACATGAAGGCGGCCTCGTCATCCGCCTGGCCCGAAAGCCGGGTTTCGATCCCGAATTCGGATTCCAGATCGGGCAGGATGTTCTCGCGCAGTTCGCGGGTGATCTCGCGGGCGCGGCCGGGGTCATCCTCGGACAACTCGCCGCTCACGGTCACCACACGCACGCCGTTTTCGCGCAGGATGGTCGAGAAACCCTGCCGGCTTTCCACGCTGACGATATCGGCCAGCGGCACGTATTGACCCGAGGAGGCGCGCATCAGCATGCTGTCGAGGAAATCCGCCGTGCGGTCTGTCTCGGGCAGTTCCACGCGAATGGAGCCGGTGCGCAGCCCGTCGGGGAAGGTCGCCGCCTCGATCCCGCCCAGCCGGTGGCGCAGCACGCGGGCCAGCCCGTCCTCGGTGAAGCCCAGCGCCTGGCCCTGGGGCGTCAGCCGCAGGATCAGTTCTTCCTTGTCATAGGGCAGGTTGTCCTCGAGCCCCGTGATCTCGGCAAAGGGCGCCAGCGCGGCCTGTAGCGCTTCGGCGGCTTCCTTTAGCCGGGCCGAAGAGGCCCCTGACAGGTCCACCGACAGGTTGTCCCCACCCGGCCCCTGGCCCCAGCTGCGGAAGCTGAATTCCTCCAGCCGCGGGTGGTTGCGCACCTCGTCCTGCAGCATCGAGGCGAATTCGAAGGATGAAAACGGCCGCGCATCGGCGTCCACCAGTTCGATGGAAATGGCGCCAAGCTGGAAGGGCTCGCGCTCATCGGCGACGGCCAGCGACCGACCCGAGTTGCCGCCGATCTCGGCCAGCGCATAGAGAAGCGGGTTCACGCCATGCTCGGCCTCCAGCCGCTCGACCACCACATCCGTCGCGCGCTGCAACTCGCGCATCACCGCCAGCGTATCCTCGCGCGTGGCGGAATTGGTCATGGCGAAATTGCCGGTAATCGATCCCGTCTCGGGCGCCGAGAAGAAGCGGAACGGCAGATCGCCCCGGATCAGGTTGCCACCCTGAATGGCCAGCAGCGCCACCAGACCGGCCAGCACCGGATAGCGTGCCAGCACCACCAGGTTCATGAACGGGCGGAACAGGGTTTCGCGCACCCAGCGGAAGCCCTTGTTCACCTGCCGCGAGGGCCAGTCATACCAGCGTTCCTTCGCTCCGCCGGCGATGGCGTGATACATGTGGTTGGGCAGGATCAGGAAGCACTCGATCAGCGAGGCGATCAGCACCGCGATCACTGTCCACGGAATGTCCGAGATCAGCGAGCCGAACCGCCCGCCGATCAGGATCAGCGCCCCGAAAGCCAGGATCGTGGTGATGGAGGCCGCGAACACCGGCTGCGCCATGCGGGTGGCCGCGTTTTCGGCGGCTTCGGGGGGACTTTCACCCAGTTCGCGCGCGCGCCAGTCGGCGTGTTCGGCCACCACGATGGCATCGTCCACCACGATCCCCAGCGTGATGATCAGCGCGAAAAGCGAGATCATGTTGAAGCTCAGCCCGATCGCCCACATGAACCCCACCGCGGCCAGCATGGCCACAGGGATCCCCACCGACACCCAGAACGCCGTGCGCGCGTTCAGGAACAGGAACAGCAGGACCACCACCATCGCCAGACCCAGCAGCCCGTTCTTGACCAGCAGTTGCAGCCGCCCCGAGATCAGTTCGGCCCGCGCGCCGACCAGATCGATGCTGCTGCCCTGCGGCAGGTTCAGCACCATGTCGTCGGCGACGCGCTGCACCTTGTTCTGGATATCGATCGCATCGCCCCGTTCCGAGCGGTCCACGCGCACCGCGATGGCCGGGTTCTCGCCGACGAAATAGGCGCGGTCGCGGTCCACGGCGCCTTCGGTCACGGTGGCGATATCGCCCACGGTCAGTTGCGTGCCGTCCGGCAGGGCACGGACAGGCAGGGCAGCGATATCTTCGGCGCTGCGCCGCTCGGCGCCCGCGCGCACCCGCGCCGCGCCCGAGGCGATTTCGCCCGTAGGATCGGTTGAGACCGCGGCCCCGATGGCCTGCGCGATGTCGGCCATGGAAATGTCATGCTGGATCAGGTTGCGGGTCGGCACCTGCACCGTCACCTCGGGCGAGGCGATGCCCTGGATCGTGGTGCGCGTGATCCCTTCGGCGAACAGCCGTGCGGTGAATTCATCGGCGAAGCGCGCCAGTTGCTCCACCGCCACCGGGCCAGTGATCACCACATTGGTGACGCGGTCGGCCCAGTTGGAGCGCCGGAACTGCGGCTCGTCGATGTCATCGGGCAGGTTGGTGACCGAATCCACCGCGTCCTGCACGTCCGAGGTGGCGCGTGACATGTCCCAACCGGTTTCGAACTCCATGGAGAAGCGGGCGGACCCTTCGCGCGCACGCGCCTCGATGTTGGTGACGCCTTCGACCGCCTGCAGCGTGGGGCCCATGATCTGGACGATGGCAGCGTCCACATCCTCGGCCCCGGCGCCGGACCAGCCGATGGTGACGTTGACGCTGTCCACCACCACATCGGGGAAGAACTGCGCGCGCATGTTCGGGATCGCGGCGATGCCTGCGGCCAGCATCAGGACCAGCAGCAGGTTCGCCGCCGTGCGGTGCCGGGTGAAATAGCGGAAGATCCCCAGCGCGCTGACCTGAAGGCGCTTGCGGGTGGTTTCGGCGATCTGGGCCATGGATCAGCCTCCGCGCGGTCCGGCTTCAAGACGTTCGAGCGTTTCCGCAGGCACCTCGTCCTGTTCCAGTTGGGCGATCAGCCGGGCGCGGACCTGTTCGGGCATCTGTGTGTTGCCTTCGATTCGGGCGATCAGTTCGGCGCGGCGTTCGGGGTCCAGCCGCACCATTTCCGGGGTCTCGAACCCGTCTTCGCTCGCGCGCGCACTGTCGGCGCGCTGCGGGTTGACCAGAATGCCCGCGCCCAGCATCGGCCCGGTTTCGCGCACCACGTCGCGTCCGGCGAGATCGGCGCTGGCGCGCACGATCACATTGTCACCCTGGCGGCGCAGCACGTCGACCGGGTGCGTTTCCAGCCGGTTGTCGTCACCCACGACCAACACGCGCCCGGCGGCATCCACCGCCGAGGCGGGCAGCAGCGCCACGCCCTCCAATGCGGGCTCGTCCGTGCGCACGGTGACGAAATCGCCGGGGCGGAAGCCGCGCGGGGCCTCGATGGTGGCAAAGATCAGGCGTCCGGACTGCCCGTCGCTGGTGCCCGCGCCGACCCGGGTCAGGCGCGCCGGGCTGACGATTTCGGTCCCCGAGACTTCGAGCAGGACCTGCGCCTGGGCTTCGATCAACTCGCCCTCGGCGTCCAGCAGGCGCAGATACTGCGCGGTGGAGATGCGAAAGGCGACCTCGAGCGAGTCCGGGTCGATCACGTTGCCCAGACGCTCGTTGGCGCTGATCAATCCGCCCTCGACCACCGCGACATCGCTCAGGATTCCGCCGAAATCCGCGAAAAGCTCGGTGTCCCGAAGCCTGCGCTCGGCTTCCTCGACGCTGAGCCGCTGCCGGTCGCGGGCGGTTTCGGCCTGATCGCGCCGCGCCTCGGCCTGCGCCATCGCCTGCCGGCGCGAAACCAGCGATTGCCGGGCCGAAGACAGCGCGAGTTCCGCCTCTTCGATCTGCGTTTCGGTTCCGACCCCACGGTCGGCAAGGTCACGGCGGCGTTCCAGCGCGCGTTCGCGCAGTTCGAACTGCGCTTCGGCGGCGGACACGTCTTCGGCGGCAAGGTCCAGCGCGCGCGTGGCCTCGCGCAGCTCCGCCTCGGCGCGGGCCATGTCCGACAGCGCCATGTCGCGGGCCGAGCGCGCATCCGCCGGGTCCAGCCGCAACAGCAACTGCCCATCCCGGACCCGCGCTCCATCCTCGAACCCGTCGGCCAGTTCGATCACCCGCCCGCCGGTCGGGGCGCGCAACTCCAGCGTCCGGCGCGCGCGCACCTCGCCAAAGGCCGACAGGATCGGCGTGACGTCGCCGGGCTCAAATGACATCACCTGCACGTTGAAAGCCCGCTCGCGCGCACCCGAGGGCCGGTCGGCCTGCGCCGCGCGCTCCTGCACCGAAGAGACGGTCACATACCCGGCATAGGCCAGCAGCCCGAAGGTCAATGCCGTCAGGAACAGCGCAAGCAGGCTGCGGGTCAGAAAACGCATGGACTGGTCCTGTCAAAATAGCCGGGGTCGAGGGTGATACGCGCGCCCGAACGGATCGGTTCACTTTCAGATAACGCAGTCTACCGCTACTTCCGACGCAAATGCTCGTCGAGCCGCGGAAAAATCTCGACAAAGTTACACGGGCGGTGGCGAAAATCGAACTGCCTGCCCAGAATTTCGTCCCAAGCATCGCGGCACGCCCCGGGCGAGCCGGGCAGGGCGAACAGGTAGGTTCCATTGGCCACACCCGCGCAGGCGCGCGACTGTACCGCCGAGGTGCCGATCTTCTGCATGGATACAAGGGTGAAGACGGTGCCGAACGCCTCGATCTCCTTCTCGTAGACATCGCGATGCGCTTCGACCGTGACATCGCGGCCCGTCAACCCGGTGCCGCCGGTGCTCAGCACCGCGTCGATGTCTGGGTCGGCGCACCAGTCGCGCAGGCGCGCGGCAATTTCGGCGCGCTCGTCGCGGACGATGGCACGGGCGGCCAGCGTGTGGCCTGCCCCCTCGATCCGCCCGGCCAGCGTGTCGCCGGACTTGTCGGCGCTCAGGTCGCGCGTATCGGACACGGTCAGCACGGCAAAGCGCACCGGGATGAAGTCCTTGCTTTCGTCGATCCGGCTCATGGCAACTCCCTCATGCGGGCCTGAAGGGACAACAGGTCGGACCAGGCGTGGCGCTTCGCGGCAGGCGTGCGCAGCAGATAGGCCGGGTGCAGCATCGGCAGGCAGGGCCGGTCCATCAAGGTGCGCCACTGCCCGCGCAGGCGGGTGATCCCTTCGCGCGTCTCCAGCAGCGCGCCGGTGGAAATTCGGCCCATGAGCACCAGCACCTGCGGGTCCGCCAGCGCGATGTGGCGTTCGATGAAGGGGCGCATCATGGCCAGTTCCTGCGCGCTGGGGTCGCGGTTCTGCGGCGGGCGCCAGGGCAGCATGTTGGTGATGTAGAGCGCGCGGGCCGGGTCCGGGGCATCTCGGCCCATGTCGATGGCGGCGAACATGCGGTCCAGAAGCTGCCCGGCGCGGCCCACAAAGGGCTTGCCCTGCCGGTCCTCGTCCCGGCCCGGGGCCTCGCCCACGATCATCACCCTTGCGGCGGGCTGGCCGTCGCAGAAGACCAGATTGCGCGCACCTTTCTTCAACTCGCAATGCTCGAATGCCGCCATTGTGGCGCGCAGGGTATCGAGGTCGGTTGCCGCGGCGGCGGTGGCGCGCGCCACGGCGACCGGGTCGACCGTGGGGTCGGTGGCTACTGCCGCAGGGGGCGCTTCCGTCGGCGCAGGTTTTTCAGCGCGGCGCGGCGGGGCAGGGCGGGCGCGGGTCTTCCACGGCGCCTCGGCGGGCAGGGCAAAGCTGTCGGACGGGGCATCGCCGATGCAGTCGGTCGCGCCCAGTTCGATCTGCCATTCAAGCGCCGCGCGCGCGGCGTGCCAGTCCAGGTTTTCCCGCATGACCCATAGGTAGGGGGCGCGACGGGCGGCGTAAAGCCACGATCGCCGCGCGGGCGCGCTGGCCGGACATGCTGGCCGCGCGTGCTGGCACCGGCGCAGGCGCGGTTCGCACAGGGCGTGTGCGGGCCGCCCCGGGGTCTGCGACTTGTCACCGCAGGTGCCCGCCCCTAGGTCAGGGCGGTCAACAAGGAGCGACCTGCATGTCCGACCCGATCGAGCTTTACTACTGGCCTACCCCCAACGGCTGGAAGGTCACCATCGCGCTGGAAGAAATGGGCCTGCCCTATAACCTCAACCTGATCAACATCGGCGCAGGCGACCAGTTCGCGCCCCACTTCCTGACGATCGCGCCGAATAACCGGATGCCCGCGATCATCGACCCCGATGGTCCCGACGGCAAGCCGGTGTCGATCTTCGAATCCGGCGCGATCCTGCAATATCTGGCGCGCAAGACCGGCCAGTTCGGCGGCCCGACCGAGCGTGACCGCATCGCCGTGGATCAGTGGCTGATGTGGCAGATGGGGGGCGTTGGCCCGATGGCTGGCCAGGCGCATCATTTCCTGAAATACGCCCCCGCGCTGGAGCCGCCGCAGGACCTGCCCTATGCCAAGGACCGTTACCGCAACGAAACCGCGCGGCTCTACGGCGTTCTTGACCGGCAACTGGCGAAAAACCGCTTCGTGGCGGGGGATTTCTATTCCATCGCCGACATGGCGATCTGGCCGTGGGCCTGTCTCTGGGAGGGGCAGGAACAGACGCTGGAGGACAAGCCCCACATGAAGCGCTGGCTAGACGAGGTGGGCGCGCGCGAGGCCGTGCAGCGTGGGCGCGCGGTGGCCGCGGACCAGCGCCAGAGCGTGCAGGCGGACCGTAAGGCCCAGCAGGTATTGTTCGGCAAGCGCTGAGAGCGCTGCAGGAAGCGACGCCCGGGCGCGGCTGCGGCGCTTACCGGAAGATGGCGGTGCCGGCCGGCAAGGCGTTCAGGTCCCGCACGCGCGTTCGGGAGGCTTCCACCGGGAGGCCGATCGCGGGTGCTGCAGCGGTGCCTGCGTCCTCGGATGTCGGCCCGGTTTGCGGGTCCGTCGCATCGGCCTCGACCGCGCGTTCGGTCGCGCATGCCGTCAAAAGAAGAAATGCCCCCGCAAGGGGGGCCATTGACTGCCCATTCATGATCTGCCTCGGTTTTTCTTGTTCTGTTTTGAAAAAGGCTGGTCGATGCCGGGGCGGCCTGTCAAGGCAGAGCGTGCCGGGCGGTTGCATTGGCGGGCGGGGGTGTTCCGGGCGCAACAGGTCGGATGACGCGCGGCCACGGCCCGCGCATTCCCTGCGCACAGGTGGATCAGGCCGCGCGGCCTTCGGTGAACTGCAGCCGCGCCAGCCGGGCATAGAGCCCGCCCTGGGCCACAAGCTGGTCATGCGTGCCTTCGGCCAGGATGCGGCCCTGGTCGAAGACCACGATCCGGTCGGCACGTTTCACCGTGGCCAGCCGGTGCGCCACCACAAGCGTGGTGCGCCCCTGCGCCAGCCTGTCCACCGCCGCCTGCACCGCGCGTTCGGACTCCGCGTCGAGCGCGCTTGTCGCTTCGTCCAGCAGCAGGATCGGCGCGTCGCGCAGGATGGCGCGGGCGATGGCCACCCGCTGGCGCTGCCCACCCGAGAGCATCACGCCACGTTCGCCAAGCCGAGTATCGTAGCCTTCGGGGAGCGCGGTCAGGAAGTCATGCGCGGCCGCGGCGCGGGCGGCGTCCTCGACCTCGGCGTCGCTGGCTTCGGGGCGGCCGAAGCGGATGTTTTCGCGCGCCGAGGTGGCAAAGATCACCGGGTCCTGCGGCACCAGCGCAATGGCGCGGCGGAAATCGGCCCGCGCCATGTCGCGCAGGTCCTGCCCATCGATCCGAACACTGCCGGAAATGGGGTCATGGAACCGCAGCAGAAGCTGGAACAGCGTGCTCTTGCCCGCGCCCGAAGGGCCGACCAGCGCCACGGTCTCACCCGCGCGGATGTGCAGGCTGATCCCGTCAAGCGCTTGTTGTCCGGGGCGTGAGGGGTAGTGGAATCGCACCTCCTCGAACGCGACTTCGCCGCGCACCGGGGCGGGGAGGGGAGAGGGGTCAGGCGGGTCCTGCACGTTGTCGGTCGCCTCCAGCAGTTCCACCAGCCGTTCGGTGGCCCCGGCGGCGCGCTGCAACTCGGACCAGATCTCCGACAGCGCGCCTACGGACCCGGCCACGATCACCGCATAGATGACGAATTGCACCAGCTCGCCCGGCGTCATCGCCCCGGTGGCCACGTCATTCGCGCCAACCCAGAGCGTGCCGACGATGCCGCTGAAGGCCAGGAAGATGACGATCACGGTCATCACCGCGCGGGTGAAGACGCGCCGCCGCGCCACATCGAAGCTGGTTTCGGTCACCGCGTCGAAATCGGCGCGGCTGGCGGCCTCGTGGGTGTAGGCCTGCACGGTCTGCACCGACAGAAGTGCCTCGGACGCCTGGCCGGAACTGGCGGCGATCCAGTCCTGGTTCTCGCGCGACAGCCGGCGCAGGCGGCGGCCCAGGATGACGATGGGGATGATGATCGCCGGGACCATCAGCAGCACGAAGCCCATGAGCTTGGCCGAGGTCAGCGCTAGCAGGATCATGCCCCCGATCAGCAGCAGGATGTTGCGCAGCGCGATCGACACCGACGAGCCGATCACCGACTGGATCAGTGTGGTGTCCGTGGTCAGGCGCGACAGCACCTCGCCGGTCATCAGGGATTCGTAAAAGGCCGGGCTCTTGTCGATGACACGGGCGAAAAGCGCCTTGCGGATGTCGGCCACCACGCGCTCGCCCAGCCGGGTGACAAGGTAGTAGCGCACCCCCGTGCCCATGGCCAGCAGGGCCGCCAGCGCAAAGGCCCCGGCGAAATACTGGTTCAGCAGCGCGATTTCGCGCGCTTCGAACCCGTCGACCACGCGGCGCACCGCCAGCGGCAGGGCGAGCGAGACCATCGCCGTTACCACCAGTGCGGCCAGCGCCGCCGCCAGCAGCTTTCGATAGGGTCGCATGAACGGCCAGAGCCCCCGCAACGCGCCGATCCGGCGGGAGGTGGCGCGCTCCTCGCCCGATGTGGCGGTGGCGCTGGCGGAAGTGTCCGTCATGGGCGGGCGTCCTGCTGCATCGGGCGCCGGTTTAGGACAGTCCCCGCGCGGCGGCAAGGCCAAGCGGGCCCGCCGGGCGGTGCCGTCATGCCGCAGCCCTCTTGTGGTGCGCAACGGTTGAGAGGGCTCTCCCGCCCGCAGCCCGGTCGCTGGCGCGACCGGCTGCGGTTGGGCCGGGCAGGCGGCCCATGGCCGCCTGCCCGGCCCAACGCTTTCGCGCCTGCCCGCGCCAGCGGGCGGGTGCGAAAGGGGCGGGAGCGCTCCTTGTCGGTTATGCGCGACATCGCCACCGGGTTGCCTCGCGTCACGCAGCGACACCGGTGGCGACGTCTTGACCTTGGTCCGGCGCCGGGGCAGGCGACACACACAGCCGACCCTGCCGGAGACCCAAGACCCATGTATCCATTCCCCCGCCTGATGTTCGAGATCCTGCGCCAGCGCGGCGCGCCGCCGCTGGCGCTGGGCGAAACCCATGTCTCGCACCACATCTGCTGGCCCTGGGACCTGGACCCGTGGATGGAACTCAACAACGGGCGCACGCTGACGCTCTATGACCTTGGCCGCATACCGATGGCGCGGCGCATGGGGCTGACGGGGGTTGCCGCCCGGAATGGCTGGGGCATGGCCGTTGCGGGTGTCTCGGTCCGCTATCGCCGCCGCATCCGGGCCTTTCACCGGGTGCAGATGCGCTCGCGCGTCCTTGGCTGGGACAAGCGGTTCTTCTATCTGGATCAGTCGCTCTGGGACGGCGCGGAGTGCCTGAACCAGATGCTCCTGCGCAGCGCCGTGACGGGCAAGCGCGGAATCGTCCCGCCGCCCGAGGTTGCCGCCGCCATGGGCCATGCCAGCGACAGCCCGGCGCTGCCGGACTGGGTCGAAGCCTGGATCGCCGCCGAGGCCGAGCGCCCCTGGCCGCCGGAGCGCTGAGGATATTCCCGCAGCCTGCGCATCGGAAGGTGATTTCCACGCAATCGCTCCAGACATTGACTCAGGTCAAACCGCCGCGCACGTGGTCGAGGTAACTTGCCGTAACCCGCCATTTCTTGCATGCTTGCAAGGCACTTCGTTCGCGCAGTCAACACAAAGGAGACCTGTCATGCCGATCCCTCGCGCCCGGACGCTCTGCGCCTCGGCCGCCGTGATCGCGTTTTCGGCCGGTGCGGCCAGCGCCGATATCGCCTAATACATGGATTTCTTCGAGCCGCTGCCGGCGCTGCCGCCGATACCGGCGGACAACTCGCTGACACCCGAGAAGATCGAACTCGGTCGCATGCTGTTCTTCGAGCCACGGATCTCGGCCTCGGGCGTGATCAGCTGCGCGACCTGCCACAACCCCGCGCTCGGATGGTCGGACCGTATCCCGCGCGCCGTGGGCCATGGCGGGCAGGTGGGTGAACGCAACACGCCGACGGTGCTGAATTCCGGTTTCCTGGAGTCGCAGTTCTGGGACGGGCGTGAACCCGATCTGGAGGGTCAGGCGCTGGGTCCGATTCAGGCCGATGTGGAAATGGCCATGACACTCGAGGATGCCATCGAGCGGCTCAACGAATTCGACATCTACCACCAGCATTTCCGCGCGGCCTTCCCCGATGACCCCAACCCGATCAATGCCAACAATGTGGCCCTGGCCATCGCCAGTTTCGAGCGGACCCTGAACACGCCCAACTCGCCGCTGGACCGTTTCCTGGCCGGAGATGTGCAGGCGATGACCGATCAGCAGGTGGAGGGGATGCAGCTGTTTGTGGATGCCGGTTGCGTGGCGTGCCACAACGGCCCGGCGCTGACGGACAGCAACTTCCACCGGTTCGAGCTTCCCGGCTCCACCGACGAGGGCCGCTTCGTGGTGACCGGGGACGAGGCCGACATGTTCGCCTTTCGCACGCCCACGCTGCGCAACGTCGCCGTGACCTATCCGTATTTCAACAACGGCTCTGTCGAGAGCCTGCACGAGGCGGTTCAGCTGATGGGTCAGCAGATGTTGGGCCAGGATTTTGAAGAGGGCGAACTGGATGCGCTGGTGGCCTTCATGCACGCCCTGACCGGCGACATGCCGAAGGTCGAGATTCCCGCTCTACCCTGATCGCGCATCGCGCCAGACGACAGGCTCTCCCGCCCCCCCGGCCTTGGTCGGGGGGCTTTCATTGGTGCTTGACGCCATCGCTTTACCGGACCATGTCACCGTGCGGAGGCATCATGACACCCGAAACCGAATGGCATGCCGAACTGGACGCGCGCGGGCTCTTGTGCCCGCTGCCTGTGCTCAAGGCACGCAAGCGGCTCCGGGACATGGCGCCGGGCACGGTGCTGCGGCTCTTGGCCACCGACCCGGCGGCGGTGGTGGACGTGCCGCATTTCTGCGCTGAATCGGGGCACGGGTTTCTGGGCCAGCACACGGTCGGGGACGACACTATCGCCTATTTCATCCGCCGCGCCTGAGCGCGCGACGGCCGGCGGTCAGCGCGGCAGCAGCCAGGCATCCTGTGGCACCGGGTCATCGAAGCGCTTGACCGATGCGCGCATGGCCTCGTCCAAGAGATGCGCGATCAGTTCCGGATACAGCAGCGGCACCTCGGCCGCTTCCCAAAGGAAGAAGCCATAGGAGCCGGGGATCGGGTTGATCTCGTTGAACCACAGCTCGCCCGTGGTCCGGTTGCACATGAAATCGATCCGCGGCGCGCCCCGCCCCCCGAGGATCAGGAACGCCCGGCGCGCCTGATCGTGGATCTGGGCCTTCAGATCGCCGGGCAGGTCGGGGTTGATCTCGCGGGTGAGCGAAAGCATCCCCTCGGACGGCAACGCGCCCTTGGTCCCGCCCGAGGACAGGTATTTCTCGCGGAAATCCAGCAGTTCGGCGCCGGATTTGGGCTGTTCGATGGCGGAAAACACCACCTCGCCCCCGCGCCACATCATGGCGATATTGTATTCCACCAGATCGGGCACTTGCGGTTCGATCAGCGCCAGATCGTCCTGGCGCAGCACGTATTCCACCAGCGCCGGGATATCGGCCCGCGTCTTGGCCAGCCCAACGCCGATAGATGAGCCCAGGTTCGCGGGCTTCACCACCACCGGCAGGCCCAGCTTCGCCTCCACCTCATCGAGCACCGCGCCCATGGCACCGCGCTGGTGGCGGGTCACCGCCACATGCTCCAGCACGTTCACGCCCGCTGA
>SKMI01000267.1 GCA_007121115.1 Paracoccaceae bacterium
AGCGCCACGCCGCGCCCCTCCAGCATCCCCGCCCAGGCCCCGTCCGAGCCCAGCCGCGCCCAGCTTGCGCCGCCCAGCGCCAGCACGCAGACCCCGGGGCGGATCAGGCGCGCCCCCTGCGGCGTGTCGAACCGCCAGGCGTCGCCGTCCCAGCCCGTCCACCGCCAGCGGGTGCGCAGCGTGACCCCTTGTCCCGCCAGCCGCGCCAGCCAGGCGCGCAACAGCGGCGAGGCTTTCATCGCCACGGGAAACACGCGGCCGGAACTGCCGGTAAACACCGGCTGGCCCAGCGCTTCGGCCCAGGCCATCACTTGCGCCGGGCCGAACGCCGCCAGCCCCGGGGCCAGCCATGGCGCGGCCTCGGCATAGGCGGCCATGAACGCGGCCTCACCCTCATCCTTGGTCAGGTTCAGCCCCGACTTGCCCGCCATCAGGAACTTGCGCGCCGGGCTGGGCTTGGCCTCGGCCACAACAACCGGAATGCCCGCCGTTGCCAGCGCCTCGGCGGCCATCAGCCCCGCCGGGCCCGCGCCGATGACCAGCGCGGGGATGTGCTCGGCCGTTTCGCGCTCCATGCCCTTGCCTCCGCCGCCTGACGCTGCACCATAGGCGGGCAAGCCGCTGGCGGAAATGCCCATGACCCAGCCCGAAGGCGAAACGCCGCCCCGCTGCCCGCTTTGCGACCGGCCGATCCCGCCGGGCGTGCCGCAAAGCCTGCACCATCTGATCCCGAAGCTGCGCGGCGGCAAGGGCGGGCCGGTGGTGCTGCTGCATCACATCTGCCACCGCGAAATCCACGCCACGCTGACCGAGGCCGAGCTGGCGCGCGACTACAACACCATCGCGGCGCTGCGGGGGCACCCCCGGCTGGCACGGTTCATCGCCTGGGTGCAGCGCCGCCCGCCCGAATTTGCCTCCAAGGTTCCCGGCGCCCGCCGCCAGCGCCGCCGATGACGCCCTGGCGGTGACGCTTTGTTAACGTCTGGCGGGCATCATGAAGGTCCAACCGCAGGCAGTCCAGGGCGCAGGACAAGAGGTATCGCATGACTGATCCAACCGATGCAGGCGTCCGGCAGGCGCGGCACGCCCCGCCGCATGTGCGCCTGCAAAATCCCGGCGCCAGCGCCGAGGAACGTCGCGCCGCGCAGCAGGCCCGCGTCGGCATCCTGCGCAACCCGGCGCAACCGGGCTTGCCGAAGATTGCGCCGCGCGATGTGTGGCGCAAATGGCCGCGGCTGCGCAGCACGCGCCGCCTGTGCGGCAGTGCGGGAAACCGCCCGGCGTTGGTCGCAACGGATGATGGCGCGGCGCCTGTCGATATCCTGCCCGACGGACGCGCGCTCGATGGCTTCCGCCGCGCCCTCCGCCAACCCCGCCACCCGCTGGCCGAGGAGTGACGCCACGCGGGCTTGGGGCTGCGGGATGACGGGCCGGTCATGCGGTTCCGTGCGCAGGGATACCGCGCCGGGCGTCAACGGACGCGCGGTTAGCCGAAGCACGCGGCCACCCCCCGTTGGCCGAAGGCAATTCGAAACCGGATATGGGGCGGGATCGAGCCCGGTACGAGACAATAGACAGCCCGATTCGGACGATGGCACGAGGCAGTAACCAGCACGAGACGTAGACAGCGCGAGACAGCGGGCGGTGTGAGAAAGCGGACAGCGCTAGACCCGTTCCCGATCAGCCTGCGCCAGCCGACACCCTCCTGCGCCCTGACTTCATCTTGCCGCAAATACTCTCGCCGAAGGCAGCGAGCCGTCAGGCTCGCTTCTCCGCAAGAAAGGGCACATCCGATCCGATCGGCGCGCTACTCCACCGCCGACGCGTCAACTTGATCGAGAAGGAGCCTAGACGGCGGGCAGCGCGAGACAGCGGGCAGCGCGAAACCATCCCGGCGCGATGCGTGCCGCCTGCGCATCCCGCTCAAGTCTTGTCGTCGATGTCCGAACGCGGTCACGCGGGGTCACGGGATACCGGGTGGACCGCGCCTTCGGTTGAGGGCAGAGGCCCGAGTCCAAGGATGGGCAAGGCGCGCGCTTCCGGCGCGTTTTGTCCTGTACATGCTTGGGGCCGCGCGCTTTCACAGGCGTGAATGGATCGCCTGTCTCACCGCATTCCGTGCCTAACGTCACAGGATCGACACCCTGAACAGGCTTCGCACGTGCCGGAGCGCTGCGGCACGCGGTGCTTTGCGCCCGGGCCGTGAACCGGCGGCGTCGCAGTGCCTGAGCAGGCAAGGCACGCGCCGGGACAGCGCCGGTTGCAGTTGCCCCACGCCTTGGCTATGCGCGGGCAGGGACCGGGCGGAGGAATGCATGAAACAGCCGCGCGCATGGCAGCGGATGCTCTCGGGGCGCAGGCTGGACCTGCTGGACCCCACCCCGGTGGATATCGAGATCTCGGATATCGCGCACGGGCTGGCCTTCGTCGCGCGCTGGAATGGCCAGACCACGGGCGACTGGCCCTATTCGGTGGCTGAACATGCGCTGCTGGTCGAGGAACTTTTCACCAGGATCCTGCCGGCCGCCGGGCCGCGCTGGCAACTGGCCGCACTCCTGCACGATGCGCCGGAATACGTCATCGGCGACATGATCTCGCCGGTGAAATCCGCCGTCGGACCGGGGTACGAGGCGCTGGATGCGCGGCTTTCGGCGGCGATCCATATCCGTTTCGGCCTGCCTGCGGTGCTGCCCCAGCGCGTCAAGCGCGCCATCAAGCGCGCCGACCGGGTCTCGGCCTGGCTGGAGGCGATCCAGATCGCCGGCTTCGCCGTGGCCGAGGCCGATCGGTTGTTCACCCGCCCTGACCCCGGGCTGGTCGCTGATCGTGCCATCCGCCCCCGCCCGCCACGCGAGGCACGCGAAGCTTTCCTTGCCCGCTTCACGGACCTGATCGACGCATCAGACGCGCAATCCGGCCAATGAATCACGGAGGCGCCGCTCGCGCAGCGCCTTGAAATCAGCGCTGCCCTGCGCCTTTGCGCAGGGCAGCGCCCCCGAAGCGCCCCGAAAACGAAATGGAGGGCGGGCGGGGCGCTGAGGGGGCGCTTTCTGGCACGACCTTCGGGCCCCGCTGGCCCCGGGCTCAATTCACCAGGTATCCGGGCCGCTTTCGGCGAAGCGCTGCACCAGGAAATCGATGAAGGCGCGGACCTTGGGCTGAGTGAACCGTCCCGGCGGATACACGGCGTAGATGCCCACCACCTCGCGCGGCAGGTCAGGGATCACATCTTCGACCAGCCCTTCGGCCATCGCCTGATGGTAAAGGAAGCTCGGCAGATAGGCGATGCCCAGCCCCCCCACCGCTGCCCTGAGCAGCGACTGGCCGTCGTTGACCGTCAGCCAGCCCGGGCTGCGCACCTGCCGCACCTCGCCCGAGGGCGCGGTGATCTTCCAGACATTGCCGCTGGCCTGGCTGGAATAATGCAGCAGCCGGTGTGCGTTCAGATCGTCGATCCGCTCCGGGCGGCCATAGCGCGACAGGTATTTGGGCGCAGCCACCAGCCGCTGCCCGGTCTCGCAGAAGCGCCGTGCGCGCAGGCTGCTGTCTTCCAGCTCGCCGATCCGGATGGCCATGTCGAACCCTTCGGAAATCAGTTCGACGTAGCGGTTCTTGAGCACCATGTTCACGGTCATGTCCGGGTGGCTGCGCAGGAAATCGCCCAGAAGCGGCGCCACCTGGGCGGCGCCGAAATCGGTCGGCACCGAGATCCGCAACTGCCCCGAGGGTTCCGACTGCAGCGCGGTGACCAGGCTGTCGGCTTCGCCCGCGTCGGTCAGCACCCGGCGGGCGCGGTCGTAATACATCAGACCGATGTCGGTGGGGCTGACCCGGCGGGTGGTGCGGTTCAGGAGCCGCGCGCCCAGCCTGGCCTCCAGCGACGAGACATGCTTGGACACCGCCGATTTCGAAATGCCCAGCTTGCGCGCTGCGTCGGTGAACCCCCCCTGATCCACGACCGTGGCGAAGGCTTCCATTTCCGTCAATCGGTCCATGTAGAGTTCCACATCTGATACAGCTTACACAGCACAGTTTTTGACCACGAATTCAGGCAGCATTGCGGAGCAGACTGGACATTCCTGCGATCTGCGCAACAATCGGCCCGTGAAATCGGCGTGAAACTGTCGTGAAACCGTCCCGAAGCCGCTGTGAAGCCGTTGAAAACACTATGTTAAGGACAATCTGCAGGTGAAGCATCCCATCCGGCGCATCCTGGGATTGGGGGAGCGGGTGGACCTGCGCGGGCAGGCGGCGGCCCACCCGCCGCTGCCGGTGCTGTGGCTCCTGGGCAAGACCGGGGCGGGCAAGTCCTCGGTGGTTCGCGCGCTCACGGGGCGGGCGCAGGTGGGCGACGGTTTCACGCCCTGCACCCGGACTGCGCGTGCCTTCGACTTTCCCGGTGATCACCCGGTGCTGCGGTTTCTGGATACCCGTGGGTTGGGCGAGACCGGCTATGACCCGGCCGAGGATCTGGCCGTGGCCGAAAGCGGCAGCCATGCGGTGCTGGCGGTGACGCGGCTGGACGATCCTGCGCAGGGCGCGCTGCATGACGTACTGGCCGATCTGCGCCGCCGTCGGCGCCGCCTGCCGATCCTGGCGCTGCACACCGGGGCCGACCTGCTCGACGACCCGGCCACGCGCACCCGCGCCGAAGCGGCGGCGCAGGCCGGGCTGGAACGGGCGGCGGGCGGGGCTTTGCCGTCGGTCACGTTGGCCTTGCCCGAGGGCGCGCCGCCCGAGGGGCTGGAGCACCTGCGCGCGGCCCTTGTCGAGATGCTGCCGGACCTGACCCTGCTCATGGCGCAGGAGCGCGCGGCGGATGCCGAGACGGCGCGCTTTGCCGAACTGCGCCCGCTGGTGCTGTGGTACGCGGGTGCGGCAGGCGCCAGCGATGCCGCACCGGTGATCGGCACGGTGACGGTGCCCGCGTTGCAGGGCGCCATGCTGCACGCGCTTGCCGCGCGCGAGGGGTTGCGCTGGACCGGGGCGCGGGCGGCGGCGTTCGGCGCGGCGCTGGGCTCTGGCGTGGTGCTGCGGATGACGCTGGCGCATGGCGCGCGGCAGGCGGCCAAGCTGGTGCCGGTGGTGGGCCAGACGCTGGGCGCGGCAGCGGCGGCGGCGGTCAGCTTCGCGGCCACCTATGCGCTGGGCCGCGCCGGGGCCTACTGGCTGCACCGCACCGCGCGCGGGGAAGCGACCGATGCCGCTACCCTGCGCCAGATCTATGCCGAGGCCTTTCGGAGGGCGCGCGATGTCGCCCGCTGACCATCTGCGCCGCATCTTCCTGCGCTGGAGCCAGCTTGGCCTCGTGGGCGTGCTGCTGCTGCCCTTCGCGGTGGCCACCGCGCTGGGTTTTGTCTGGCTGTTCGAGCGCGGCTGGCTCTTGATCTTCGTGGCGGCAACCCTGGTGCTGATCGTGCTGGCGCGTGGGGCGCGGTTGGTGGCGCGCTGGCGGGTCCGGCGGGCGTCAGACGGGCCGGATGCCCAGGCGGCAGGCAAATCCGCCGAGGCCGACGCGCCCACCGAAGTGGCCAAGCCCCGGCGTGGTTCCGCGCGCCCGCCCCCGGACCCCGAGTGGTCCGAGGCCGACACCGAGGCCTGGCGCCGCGCCTGCGCGCGCGCCGAAAAGCGTTTGCAGACGCCCCGGTCCTGGGAGGAAATGCCTGCCGAGGCGTTGGCCGTGATCGAAAGCGTCGCCGCCGAGTTGTCCGGCGGAAAGCGCGGGGCGCTCGATTTCACCCTGCCCGAGGCGCTCTTGCTGATCGACCGGGTCGCGCTGCGCTACCGCGCCTTCCTGCGCCGCAACGTGCCGTTTTCGGACCAGTTGCCGGTGCGCGGGATGTGGTGGGCCTGGCAGCAGCGCCAGCGGGCACAGGCGGCCTGGGACTCGGGGTATCTGGTCTGGCGCGGGGTGCGGCTGATGGTCAACCCGGCGGTGGGTGTGTTGCGCGAGATCGAAAGGATCGCCGCCGCCGGGCTGCAGGCGCGGCTGACCGACCAGATGCAGCGCGATGCGCAACTCGCGCTCCTGGAAGAGGTCGCGATTGCTGCCGTGGACCTCTATTCCGGGCGGCTGCGGTTCTCGGACGCGGAACTGCTGGAACTGGATCTGGACAGCACCGGGCGCGACCGTGCAATGCTGGCCCGGCCGGACGAGCCGTTGCGCGTTCTGGTGGTGGGGCAGATCAGCGCCGGGAAATCCACGCTGATCAACGCGCTCCTGCGCCGCAACGCGGCCGAAACCGATGCCGCGCCCACCACGGATGCGGCCACGGTGCACGCGGCCGAGATCGACGAGGCGCCGGTGCATCTGATCGACACGCCGGGGATCGACGGCAGCGCCGCCGGGTCCGAGGCGCTGCTGGCCGAGATGCTGGACGCGGACCTGCTGCTCTGGGTGGTGCGTGCCAACCGCTCGGCGCGCGATGCCGATGCGCGACTGATGACGGCATTCCGGGACGCCTGCGCGCGGGCGCCGCAGCGCCGCGCGCCGCGCGTGGTGGCCGTGGCCGGTGCTGCCGATCTGGTGCTGCCGGGCTGGCCCTATCCCGAGAACCGCTTGCCGGGCGAGGCCGCCGACCGGCTGGGCCGGGCCATGGCGGTGATCGGCGATGACATGGGCGTGGTGCCGGTCCCGGTCCGGGCCGAGCCGCCCGAATGGAACATCGCGGCGGTGGAGGCCGCGCTGAAGGCCGCCTTGCCCGAGGCGCTGATGGTGCAGCGCAACCGGCGGCGGCTGGAAGGGGCGCAGGGCGGGATGCGGCTGATGGAAAACCTGCGCCGCGCCGGACGCGGCGCACGGGTTGGGGTATCGATGCTGAGGCGCGGGGTGCGGTGGCGGGGCGGGGAGTGAGCGGGGGCGCGGCTTATCAGCTACTGCACTGATGTTGCGCAGGTATTCGGCGAAAGAAGCGCCCGCTCAGCGCCCCGCCCACCCGCCCCCCATTCACATTTCGGGGCGCTTCGCGGGCGCAACCCGGTGCAGGCACCGGGCCAAAGGGGAGGCCACCGGAAAGGGATCAGCCGCCTCGGCGGAGCCGCCAGGCCGCCCGGGCGTGGCGCGGCAGGATCAGCGCGCAGCGCCAGTAGCGCAAGCCCAGCCGCGCGGGATCGCTCAGCAGCCGCCAGAGCCATTCCAGCGCCAGCCGCCGCACCCAGTCCGGCGCGCGCCGCTGCGTCCCGGCAATGAAATCCAGCCCGGCCCCGATGGAAGCGAAGCCGACCCCCGGCGCCAGTCGGCGCCCGCGCGCCGCCAGCGCCTCCTGCTTCGGCGCGCCCAGCGCCAGCAGGCATAGCCGCGCGCCCGAGGCCGCGATCTGTTCCAAAACCGCCCGCGCGGAGTCGCTGTCGGGGTCGAACCCCGTGGGCGGGGCGCGTTCCAGCGCCACTTCCAGCCCCGGCACCTGCGCGCGCA
>SKMI01000241.1 GCA_007121115.1 Paracoccaceae bacterium
CCCGGCCCAACGGGATGACGGAGGCGTCAGCCGACGGAAGACGGGCGGGAGCTCCCCGTCCCGTGAGTGGCGATGCGGGGCCCGGAGCGCGCGCCGGCACAAGGCGAAACCGTCAGGCTATCGAAATCTGACAGGGTGGTGTGGTTACACTTCGCCGCGCAGGATCTGGTCCATGGTGATCGAGGGTTGGGCGCAACCGGCCTCGCCGACGATCCGTGCAGGAACCCCGGCGACCGTGGATTTCGGCGGCACGTCTTCCAGCACCACCGACCCGGCGGCGATGCGCGAACAATGGCCAACGCCGATATTGCCCAGCACCTTCGCCCCGGCGCCGATCAGCACGCCGTCGCCGATCTTGGGGTGGCGGTCGCCGTCTTCCTTGCCCGTGCCGCCCAAGGTCACCGAATGCAGCATCGACACATTGTCGCCCACCACCGCCGTTTCGCCGATGACGATGGAATGCGCGTGGTCGATCATGATCCCGCGCCCCACCCGCGCGCCGGGATGAATGTCCACACCGAACATCTCTGACACCCGCATCTGCACGAAGTAGGCGAAGTCGAATCGCCCCTGTGTGTGCAGCCAGTGCGCAATGCGATACGCTTGCAGCGCCTGAAAGCCCTTGAAATACATCAGTGGCTGCAGGAAGCGGCAGCAGGCCGGGTCGCGTTCATAGGTGGCCACCAGATCGGCGCGGGCGGCGGCGCCGATGGTCGGGTCGTCGGCCATGGCCGTGTCCGCGATTTCGCGCAGGATCTGCTCGCTCATCTCGCCCGAGGCGAGCTTGAGCGAGAACCGGAAGGCCAGCGCCTTTTCGAACGTGTCATGATGCAGGATCGACGAATGGAACATCCCGCCCAGGAGCGGCTCTTCGGCCACGGCGGTGCGGGCTTCTTCGTGGATTCGTTGCCAGACAGGGTCCAGCGCCTTCAGGCGCGCTTCGGTCTTGGGCATCGGGGCCTCCGTTCCGGCGTGGCAACCCTTGACAGATAATCGTTCGACCGCGCGTGTAAAGCCTGCGCGGGCGCTGCATGTCAGCCCGCCTTGCGCGGCGTCGCTTCCGCGCCGACGTCTTCCATCACCGGCAGGGGGTCCACGTCCTCGGCATCGAACAGACCGCCCAGTCGCTCGGCCACGGCGACGAGCATTGCCTGCTCCCAGTCCGGCAGCGCATCGAAGCGGCGGATGAAACGATCATGCAGCGGGTCGGGGGCGGCATCGAGCAAGGCGCGCCCCGCGTCGGTAAGGATGACCCAGACCATACGGCGATCAGCCTGCCGACGCTCGCGCCGCACCAGCCCGCGCGCTTCCAGCCGGTCGATCAGCGCCGTGACCGTCGCCTGCGACACACCCAGACGGCGGGCGATATCGCGCGGCATCTCGTGCCCGGTGTCGGCCAGCGCGTGCAACACCAGCATCTGCGCGTTCGACAGTCCCGAAGACCGCGCGATGGCCCGGTCGTTGCTGTCGAGCGCACGCAGGATCCGGCGCAGGGCGATCAAAGTGGAATCGGCGCGGTGTTTCATCTCCGGATCCAGGTTCATGGCGGCGCTGGTTGCGCGTTATGCCTCAGATTGTGGCGTCGCCGCCCAAAACGCAAGCATGACGCGCAGGCGACACCCCGTCACCCGAGGCAATGCTTAACTATCATGATCATTAGGCAAGCGAAATAAAAATTCTTCAACCGCCCGGATTTCAGGCGCTGTTTTTCCGGTAACCGCCCGAAAAATCGTCGAAAATATGTCAACAGATGGGGTTTTCGGCCTTGGGTTGCATTCCGCACGCGGATACCTATATTTCACGGTCCAAAGGAACAGGACAGGAAGCCCAACCGATGAATGCAACGATTCACAAGCTGATCGAAACGCCTAAAGGACGTTTGCGTCTTCGCAAGCCGACCAAGGCCGATGGCTCGGATGTGTGGAATCTGGTTGCCCGGTGCAAGCCGCTGGACGAGAATTCCATGTACATGAACATCGTCCAGTGCGACCACTTTGGCGAAACCTGCATTCTGGCCGAACAGGAGGGCAAGGTCGTTGGCTGGGTTTCGGGCCACATTCCGCCCGAGAAGCCGGACACGGTCTTTGTGTGGCAGGTCGCGGTCTGCGGCTCCATGCGCGGTACCGGACTGGGGCGGCACATGCTGAACGCCCTGCTCGACCGGCCCGCCTGCGCGCGCGTGCGTCAGATGGAGACCACCATTACCCGCGACAACGAAGCTTCCTGGGGTCTGTTCCGCAGCTTTGCGCGGCGCCTTGGCGGCGAGTTGAGCCATGCTGCGCACTATGAGCGCGAGGCGCATTTCGATGGCGAGCACGCCACCGAGCATCTGGTGACCATTTCGCTGGATGCGAGCGCATCGCGCAAGGCCGCCTGATCCCGCCCCAGTTTTCGAGTTGCGATCGCGCGCTCCGGCAGGCGCGCGCGACTTGCACACCCCCTTCACGCCAACCAGCGAGGTTGACGCCATGAGTAACGACATGAATACCGACATCTACACCCGCCGCGAATCCGAAGCGCGCAGCTACTGCCGCAGCTTCCCGGTGGAGTTCGCGACCGCCCGCAACGCTACCCTGACCGGCAGCGACGGGCGCGAATATACCGACTTCCTGGCGGGGTGTTCCTCGCTGAACTACGGACACAATGATCCGGACATGAAGGCCGCGCTGATGGAGCACGTCGCCAGCGACGGCATCACCCATGCGCTGGACATGCACACCGGGCCGAAGGCGGCCTTTCTGGAAACCTTCGAGCGGCTGATCCTGCAGCCGCGCGGCATGGACCACAAGGTGATGATGACCGGCCCCACCGGCACCAACGCGGTCGAGGCGGCGATGAAACTGGCCCGCAAGGTGACCGGGCGCGAGACCGTCATCGCCTTTTCCAACGGCTTTCACGGCATGACCATGGGCGCGCTGGCCGCCACCGGCAATGCGGGCAAGCGCGGCGGCGGCGGCATGTCGCTGCACGGTGTGGTGCGCATGCCGTTCGAGGATGCCATCGAGGGCGTGGACAGCCTGGCCTACATCCGGGCGATGCTGGAAAACCCGTCGGGCGGGATCGATGCGCCTGCGGCCTTCCTGATCGAGCCGGTGCAGGGGGAGGGCGGCCTGAACGCCGTCAGCCCCGAATTCCTGCGCGGCATCGCCGCGCTGGCCAGGGAACATGGCGCGCTGCTGATCGCCGATGACATCCAGTCCGGGATCGGGCGCACGGGGCCGTTCTTCAGCTTCGAAGGGATGGGCGTGCAGCCAGACCTTATCCCGCTGGCGAAATCCCTCTCGGGCTTCGGCCTGCCGTTTGCGGCGCTGCTGATCCGCCCCGAGCTGGATATCTGGAAGCCCGCCGAGCATAACGGCACCTTCCGGGGCAACACCCATGCCTTTGTCACCGCCCGCGTGGCGCTGGAAAAGTTCTGGGCCGATGAGCGTTTCCAGAAACAGACCGAGGCCAAGGCCGCCGTGCTGACCGAGCGGCTGAAACGGATCGCCGCCATTATCCCGGCCGCGCGCGTCAAGGGACGCGGCATGATGCAGGGCGTGGATGTGGGCTCGGGCGATCTGGCCGCCGACACCTGCGCCCGCTGCTTCGAGCGGGGCCTGGTGATCGAGACCTCGGGCGCGCATGACGAGGTGGTCAAGGTGCTGGCCCCCCTGACGATTCCGCAGGCGCAGTTCGAAGCCGGGCTGGAGATCATGGAGGCGTCGGTGAAGGACGCCTTGGCCCAGACATCCCCCATTGCAGCGGAGTAACCGACATGATCGTTCGCGATTTTCACGCAGAGAAGAAAACCGACCGGCGCGTGGCCGCCCAGCAATGGGAAAGCGTGCGCCTTCTGCTGGCCGATGACGGGATGGGGTTTTCCTTCCACATCACCACCATCGCCGCCGGGAGCGAGCACACGTTCCACTACAAGAACCACTTCGAGAGTGTCTATTGCATCAGCGGCAAGGGCACGATCGAGGATCTGGCCAAGGGAGAAGTGCGTGAGATCCGCCCCGGCGTGATGTATGCGCTGGACCAGCATGACAAGCACACCATCCGCTGCGAAGAAGAGATGGTGCTGGCCTGCTGCTTCAACCCGCCGGTGACCGGCAACGAAGTGCATCGCGAGGATGGCTCCTACGCCGCGGCCGAAAGCGCCTGACCGGGGCGAAGGGGGGCCTTCACCCCCCCTCTTGGGCCGCGAAGAGCGGCCCAATTCACCCCCCGAGGGTATTTGAAGCAAGATGAAGGAGCGGCCTGCGCGCTGCTTGAAAGGACCATGGCACACACAGTCGAAAAAATAGGCGGCACCTGCATGAGCCGGAGCCGCGAATTGCTGGACACGCTTTACCTGGGCGGTCGCGAGGGGGCGGCGGTCTATGGCCGTGTCTTCGTGGTTTCGGCCTTTGGCGGGATCACCAACCTGCTGCTGGAGCACAAGAAGACCGGCGACCGCGGTGTCTACGGGCATTTTGCGGCCGACGATTCCGGTTCGGGCTGGGGCGAAGCGCTGAAGGCCGTGGCATCCGAGATGATGCGCGTGCATCATGAGATCCTGGACCATGACGCCGACCGCGAGCGGGCAGACGCCTTTGTGCGCGACCGGATCGAAGGCGTGCGGGCCTGCATGATCGATCTTCAGCGGTTGGGTTCCTACGGGCATTTCCGCATCGACACGCAGATGATGACCCTGCGCGAGTTGCTGTCGGGGCTGGGGGAGGCGCATTCGGCCTTTGTCACCGCGCTCATGCTGCAGCGGGGCGGGGTGAATGCACGCTTCGTGGATCTGACCGGGTGGCGCGACGAAGGGCATCCCAGCCTGGAAGAGCGGCTGCGCAATGCAATGGAGGGGATTGACCTCGCCTCCGAACTGCCGATCGTCACCGGCTATGCGCAATGCTCCGAAGGGCTGATGCGCGAATATGACCGTGGCTATTCCGAGGTGGTGTTTGCCCATCTGGCCGCGCTCACCGGCGCCGAGGAAGCGATCATCCACAAGGAGTTCCACCTGTCCTCGGCCGACCCGAAGGTTGTGGGGCTGGATGCGGTGCGCAAGATCGGGCGCACCAGCTTCGATGTGGCGGACCAGCTCTCGAACCTCGGGATGGAGGCGATTCATCCCAACGCCGCGCGCGTACTGCGCCGCGCCGATGTGAAGCTGCGCGTGAAGCACGCGTTCGAGCCCGAGGATGCGGGCACGCTGATCGGCCCCGAGGGCGGCGCGCCGGGCCGGGTGGAGATGGTCACCGGGCTGCCGGTCTTCGGCTTCGAATTGCACGAGCCGGACATGGTGGGGGTGAAGGGGTATGACGCCGGCATCCTCGAGGCGCTGACGCGGCATGACCTTTGGATCGTGTCCAAATCCTCGAACGCGAACACCATCACGCATTGGCTGGACGGTTCGCTCAAGGCGATCCGGCGGGCGGAGCGGGACCTGAGCGCCCAGTTCCCGAACGCGGAGCTTTCCACCAAGCCATTGGCCATGGTGGCGGTCATCGGCTCGGACCTGAGCGATCTGATGATTGCGCGCCGGGCGCTTGGGGCGCTGGAGGAAGCGGGTATCCGCCCGCTGGCGCTGCAGCAGGGGCTGCGGCGGATCGAGGTGCAGTTCCTGGTCGAGCGCGACCGGATGGACGACGCCATCGCCACGCTGCACCGCGCGCTGATCGAGGATGCGGAGCCCGCAAGCATGACGGCCCCGGCGGCGATTGCTGCAGAATAACGGCTGCGTAACGGCGCCGGGGTTTCTGGGAAGACGCGCCCACCGCTGGTGGGCGCGTTTTTCGTCTCTCACATGGCTTCCAGCCGCGCCACCTCGCGCCGCAGGCCGCGGGTCAGCGCCTCGGCAAACCCCGTCAGGCGGCCGAGGCGATAGTCATCGCCGTGGCGGATCAGCCAGAAAGCGCGGGTCAGGTGAAAGGCATCCGGCAGCACGCGGACCACGCCCGGCGCGGCGGGCAGGGCGAAGTCATGCACCACCGCCACCCCCGCGCCCTGCCGCACCCAGTTCAACTGCACCGAGATTGAGTTCGAGGCCAGCGCCGGGCTTTGGACGCCGATATCGGCCAGGTAATCCAGTTCCTTGTCGAAGATCATGTCCGGTATGTAGCCGATCATCCGGTGCGCGCGCAGGTCGGCCATGGTCTGCAAGCGTGGCGCATGGTCCAGGTAATCCCGCGCCGCCGCCAGATGCAGGTGATAATCGGTGATCTTCTGCACGCTGAGGCGCCCGGTTTCGGGGGCGGAGACGGCGATGGCCATGTCGGCTTCGCGCCGCGAGAGGTTGAAGACGCGGGGCAGGGCGACGATCTGCACCTCCAGCCCCGGGTTGGCACCGCAGATTTCGGCCAGCACCTGCGGCAGCAGGTAGTTGGCGCACCCATCCGGCGCGCCGATGCGCACCTGTCCGCGCAGACCCTCGGGGCCGGAATGCAGCGCGTCGCGCGCGCCCGCCAGCGCGGTTTCGGCGCTCTCGGCGTGGGTGAGGAGGCGCTGGCCATCCTCGGTCAGTGCGTAGCCCTGCGCCGAGCGGGCAAAGAGCCGCGCGCCCAGGCCCCGCTCCAGCCGCGCGATCCGGCGGCCCACGGTGGCCGGGTCCAGCCGCAGCGCCCGGCCCGCGCGGCTGAGGCTTTCGCCTCGCGCCACGGCAAGGAACACGCGCATGTCGTCCCAATCGGTCAACGCCGCCCCTTTGCAGAAATGCAAAACCTGTTTGGAAAACTGCCCCTATGCAGGGGAAAAATGCAAGGGTATCCTGCGCGCGAGTTTGATTGGAGGGGATGACATGCAGGAACTTTCGCACTGGATCGACGGCAAGCGGGTCGCGGGGACCTCGGGCCGGTTCGCCGATGTGTTCAATCCGGCCACGGGCGAGGTGCAGGCCAAGGTGCCGCTGGCGTCGAAGGCCGAGCTGGACGCCGCCGTGGCCGCAGCAGCCGCCGCGCAGCCCAAGTGGGGCGCCACCAACCCGCAGAAGCGCGCGCGGGTGATGATGGAGGTGGTGCGGCTGATCAACCGCGACATGGACAAGCTGGCCGAGGCGCTGTCCTCGGAACACGGCAAGACCTTTCCGGATGCCAAGGGCGACGTGCAGCGCGGGCTCGAGGTGATCGAATTCTGCATCGGCGCGCCGCACCTGCTGAAGGGCGAGTTCACCGATTCGGCCGGTCCGGGCATCGACATGTATTCGATGCGCCAGCCGCTGGGCGTGGTGGCGGGGATCACGCCGTTCAATTTTCCAGCCATGATCCCGCTGTGGAAGATGGGCCCGGCGCTGGCCTGCGGGAATGCCTTCATCCTCAAGCCCTCCGAGCGCGACCCCTCGGTGCCGCTGATGCTGGCCGAG
>SKMI01000250.1 GCA_007121115.1 Paracoccaceae bacterium
ACGTTCCATCTGCGGTGCAGGCATCAGCAGTCTCGGGCTCGGCATTGGCGTTTTCCAACGCATAAGCGCGCGCAAGGGCCTTGACCAGTCACCTTGCCGCAAACCGGTCCGCCCGGCCCGGTGCGTGGTTTATTCGGTGTCGGCGCCGGGGGCGTCGGCGGCTTCAGGTGCCGCCTGCGGCACGGGGTGGGAAACCTGGCGCTCAGGTGCGATGATCGCCGCCAATGCCTCCGTCCCCGGGTCGGGCGCGATCAGCGCGGGCAGCACCGGCAGGTCCGCCACCGCCGCGGCCAATGGCGCCGTGACCTGCTGATAGCCCGCCGCGCCGTGATGTGCCAGCAGCACGGTCTTGCCCGCCCCCGCCAGCAGCGCAAGCCCGATCACCAGGCTCATCAGCAGCCGCAACGGGCGCGGCCGACGCTCGCGCTGATACGCCTGCCAGCGTGGATCGCACGCGGCGTGCTTCTCCAGAACGCGCGCACGGCGGTCCAGAAAGGCGTCGTACTGCTCGCGGCTCATGGCATTGACCTCCTGCAACAGGGCCATCGTCAAGAGACCGGTCAGCGCCGGTCCATTGTTTCAACCCTGACACGGGAATGCGGCACCATTCGGGCACGGCGGTGGCGCCTTGGTGCCACCCCGGCAACCTGCCGCCCCGGCCCTTCGGCCGCCTGCGGGATCAGCCGCACCGCCGCAGGGTCAACGTGGCCCAACCTTCCAGATCCTCGCGTGCCACCTGCTCGAAGCCCGCCGCGGCATAGGCGCCCAGCACCGCCTCGGCCTGACGCTCCAGCAGCCCCGACAGGATCACATGCCCCCCCGGCGCTGCATGGCGCGCCATCTCCGGGGCCAGCGCGATCAGCGGCCCCTTCAGGATATTGGCAAAGATCAGGTCGAAGGGCGCCGCCGCGCCCAGCACCGGGTGGTCGAACCCCGCCGCCTCCAGACAGCGCACCCGGCCGTCCAGCCCGTTCGCCGTCACATTCGCTGCCGCCACCTCCACCGCCACCGCGTCGATGTCGCTGGCCAGAACCAAATCGCCGTCCCTGATCGCCGCAGCCGCCATGGCCAGCACCGCCGTCCCGCACCCGATATCGGCGATCCGGCGTGGGCGATGGCCTTCACGGTCCAGTCTGTCGAGCGCGCGCAGACAGCCCTGTGTGGTGCCATGGTGGCCGGTGCCAAAGGCCATCGCCGCCTCGATCACCAGCGGCACGCTCTGGCCGGGCACCTTGTCGGCGTCATGGCTGCCGTGGACAAAGAACCGCCCCGCAACGATCGGGGTCAGGTCGCGCCGCACCTTGGCGACCCAGTCGATGTCCGGCACTTCGGAAACCACGAAGTCCCGCGCGCCGAAGGCCGCGGCCAGAAGCGCCAGTTCGGCGGCGCTCGGTGGCGCGGTGAAATAGCCGCCGACCTCCCAGAGGCCCGAGCCGTCCTCCATCTCGAACACCCCGACCCCGCTCGGCGCCGGATCCATGGCCTCCATCGCAGCGCCAAGCCCCTCGGCATGCGCGGCATCGGGAAGCGTGGTCAGCGCGGCATAGGTGGGCATGCGGAGAGGTCCTGTTGAACGGCCGGGCGGCGTGAGTTTTCCGAGGGCTCGGCGTTATCGCCGCCACGCGGAAGGGTCAAGCCGCTGGCCATCTGCCGGGCAGCATGGCATTCCACGATCAGCGGCACTCCCAAGCGCGCCACTGCGGCGACGATGGGGCGGAGAAGCCTGTTCCGGCAGGGACCGCCACGGCCGAGCCGTCGACCCGCATCGCCAAATGTATGGCACCCATCTCGGACCCGTCACGCTCCCGCGCCGGTCGGTCTTGCAACACGGCCCTGGACCGCATCGCGCCCGGGCCGATCGCAGCCTTGCTCCATCCGATTCACTTCATCTTGCCACAAGTACCCCCGAGGGGAGTCCAGCCCCGTTACGGGGCTGGACGGGGGCGGTGCCCCCCACCGCGCGCAAGCGCGGCCCGGCCCAACCGGCAGGCGGCGCATCTTCGATGCGTCCCTGCCGGGCGGGAGTGCCCCGGTGCCAGTTGCAAGCCAGGACGGCATGTCCCCAGCCCGCACCGCTGCCAGGGTTGCCCGTTCAGGCCGAGACACCGGCGGGGCAGGCAACGCCGGTGCCGCCGATCCCGCAATATCCGGACGGGTTCTTCGCCAGATACTGCTGGTGATACGCCTCGGCATGGAAGAAGGCGGGCGCAGGTGCCAGTTCGGTGGTGATGGCGCCATAGCCTGCGGCGCGCAGGCGGTCGGCATAGGCGTCGCGGCTCGCTTCGGCGGCGGCGTGCTGTGCATCGCCGTAGGTGTAGAGCGCCGAGCGGTATTGCGTGCCCCGATCGTTGCCTTGGCGCATCCGCTGGGTCGGATCATGCCCTTCCCAGAAGCGGCGCAGCAGGTCGCCGTAGGGCAGCACCTTGGGGTCGAAGATCACATGCACCACCTCGGTGTGACCGGTCCGGCCCGAGCAGACCTCCTCGTAGGTCGGGTTCGGGGTGAAGCCCCCCGCATACCCCACCCGCGTCAGCCAGATACCCGGCGTCTCCCAGAAAATACGCTCGGCGCCCCAGAAGCAGCCCATCCCCACCATGGCCTGATCCATGCCTTCCGGGATGGGCGCTTCGAGGGGGCGGTCGAAGACGTGGTGACGCTCCGCCGTGGGGATCGGGTCCGGGCGTCCTGGCAGGGCCTCTTCGGGGCGGATCATCTCGGCGGGTTTGGACAGGAAGGAAAACATGGCGCGGTCCTCTTGCTTGGCTTGCCCTTCGAAATAGGCGACCGGTCTGACAACGCAAGCGGGCGCTGCGAATTGTAACGGGGCACTCCCGCCCGGCGGGGACGCATCGAAGATGCGCCGCCTGCCGGTTGGGCCGGGCCGCGCTTGCGCGCGGTCGAGTTCGTGGTAGCCGCGCGCAAGCGCGCGGCGGGGGGCATTCTGCCCCCTCGCCAGCCCGGGGGCTGGCTCACCCCCTGAGGGTATTTTTTGGCAAGATGAAGGGGGCGGCACAGGGTGTCAGCGTCCGGTGTGCCACAACGGTGTCGCGAGGACGTGGCGATGTCGGGGGAAGGTGTTCTCGGGCGCTGACTCCGGTCGGCGACGGCTCACATGAAGCTCTGCGGGTCGATGTCGACGCTCAGGCGCAACTCGGTCGGCAGGCGGTGCGGGGCGAGCCAGGCACGCAGCGCCGATTGCAGGCGCGCGCCCTTCGCGGCCTTGACCAGCAGCCGCACGCGATGGCGACCGCGGATGCGGGCGACGGGCGCGGGCGCGGGGCCCCAGACCTCGGCGCCGATGGCGTTCAGTGGGGCGGCATTGAGCGCGAGTTTCTCGCCGAGGTCGAAGGCATCCTCGAGCCGGGGCGAGGAGAGGATGATCCCGGCCAGCCGTCCGTAAGGGGGCATGGCGGCGGCGTGGCGGGCGGCGGCCTCGGCGCGCCAGAAGCCCTCGTCATCGCCGCCCAGGATCGCGCGGATCACCGGATGGTCGGGCTGGCTGGTCTGCACCAGCGCCAGCCCCGGTTGCCCCGCGCGCCCGGCGCGCCCGGCCACCTGCCGGACAAGCTGGAAGCAACGCTCGGCGGCGCGCAGGTCGGAGCCCTGCAACCCGAGGTCGGCGTCAATCACGCCGACCAGCGTCAGCAGCGGGAAATTGTGCCCCTTGGCCACCAGTTGCGTGCCGATGATGATGTCGGCCTCGCCCGCCGCGATGGCGCCGACCTCGGCCTTCAGCGCGCGGGCCGAGGCGAAGAGGTCCGAGGACAGCACCGCCACGCGGGCCTCGTGGAAGGCCGCCGCCGCTTCCTCGGCCAGCCGCTCCACGCCGGGGCCGATGGGGGCCAGCTTGCCCTCGACCCCGCAGGCCGGGCAGACCTGCGGCATGGGTTTGGTGGCGCCGCACTGGTGGCACATCAGCCGGTTCAGGAACCGGTGTTCCACCATTCGCGCGTCGCAGTCGTCGCACCCGATCTGATGGCCGCAGGCGCGGCAGACCGTCACCGGGGCAAAGCCGCGCCGGTTGAGGAACAGCAGCGCCTGCTCCCCCGCCGTCAGCCGCGCGGTGACCGCGCGCGCCAGCGTCGGCGAGATCCAGCGCCCCGAGGGCAGATCCTCGGCCCGCAGGTCGACGGCGCGCATCTCGGGCAGCACGCTACCCCCGAAGCGCGCGGGCAGGTCGAGCCGCGCGTATTTGCCGCTGTCGGCATTGGCCCAGCTTTCCAGCGACGGCGTGGCCGAGGCCAGCACCACCTGCGCCGCAGCGTGGCTGGCGCGCAGCACCGCCATGTCGCGGGCGTTGTACAGAACTCCGTCCTCCTGCTTGTAGGAGCCGTCGTGTTCCTCATCGACCACGATCAGCCCCAGATCGCGGAACGGCAGGAACAGGGCCGAGCGCGCGCCGACCACCAGTTGCGCCCCCCCCTGCCCCGCCATGCGCCACAGTCGCCGCCGCTCGGTCATGGTCACGCCCGAGTGCCATTCGCCGGGGCGGGCGCCGAAGCGGACCTCGACCCGGGTCAGGAACTCGGCCGTCAGCGCGATTTCGGGCAGGAGCACCAGCGCCTGACGGCCACGCCGCAGGCATTCGGCCACGGCCTCCAGATAGACCTCGGTCTTGCCCGACCCGGTGACCCCCTTCAGCAGCGTCACGCCGAAGTGGTCGGTGGCGACGCGGGCGCGCAGATCGTCCGCCGCCGCTGCCTGTTCGGGGTTCAGCGACGGGCCGGGGCGCGCGGGATTCAGCCGCGGCAGGGGCTGGTCGCGCGGCACGTCGCATTCGACCAGCGCCCCCGCCGCCACCAGCCCGCGCACCACACCCGATGAAACCCCCGCCGCCGCCGCCAGTTCCCCCGGCGCCAGCGCCGCGCCACCGAAATCGTCACACGCCGCCAGCACGCGGGCGCGGGCATCTGTCATCCTTTCGGGCAGCGCCGCGCCCTTCTGCAACAGTTTGCGCATGGCCGGGCCGTCGCCCAGCCCCGGCGCGCGGGTGGCCAGCCGCAGCATGGCCGGCAGGGGGGTCAGCGTATAGTCCGCCGCGCGCTCCAGAAACCCGCGCAACTCCGCGCGCAGGGGCGCCGCGTCCAGCACCCGCGCCACCGGGCGGAGCTTGCTCAGCGGCAGGTCGCTCTCGCCCGGCCCCCAGACCACGCCCAGCACCCGGCGCGGGCCCAGCGGCACCTCGACCAGCGCGCCCAGCCAGGCGCCGCCTTCGGGCGCGCGATAGTCCAGCGCCCGGTCGAGCGGCTGCGTGGTCAGCACCGCGACGGCGGTTTCGTGGTCATAGAACTCGGGCACCGGCGAAGTATGCGGGGTGGCGTGCGCGGACATGGACAAACCGGGGCAAACGGGATTTGCGGGCTGCAGGCGCTTAGGGTATGACGCCCCCGGAAACCTGCTGCAAGCCAAAGGGGCCGGGCGATGAAGTTCTTTGTCGATACCGCGGACGTTGACGCGATCCGCGAGTTGAACGAATTGGGCATGGTGGACGGGGTGACCACCAACCCCTCGCTGATCCTGAAATCCGGGCGCGACATCCTGGAAGTGACCAAGGAGATCTGCGCCATCGTCGATGGCCCGGTGTCTGCCGAAGTGGTCGCGCTGGAGGCCGACAAGATGATCGCCGAGGGCCGCCACCTGGCCGGGATCGCGCCCAACATCGCCGTCAAGCTGCCGCTGACCTGGGACGGGCTGAAGGCGTGCAAGGTGCTGTCAGGCGAAGGCAAGATGGTCAACGTGACGCTCTGCTTCTCGGTCAATCAGGCGCTCTTGGCAGCCAAGGCGGGGGCGAGCTTCATCTCGCCCTTCATCGGGCGGCTGGATGACATCAACCTCGACGGCACCGAACTGATCGAGGATATCCGCGTGGTCTATGACAATTACGGGTTCGGCACCGAGATCCTCGCCGCTTCTATCCGCAGCCCGAACCATGTCGCCGATGTGGCAAGGATCGGCGCCGATGTGATGACCGCGCCGCCCGATGTGATCCGCAAGCTGGCCAGCCACCCGCTGACCGATGCGGGTCTGGCCAGTTTCCTGAAGGATTGGGAAAAAACCGGTCAGAAAATTCTCTGATTTCGCCCGGACATGGGGTATAGTGCGCCTCAAGCAAAAAGCCGCAGGCAAAACCGGGGCAGAGGTCGAGGCAGACATGGCAGCAAGAACGGGCGCGCAGACCGTCGCGATCGAGGATGAATTGCGGGCGCGGATCATCGCCGATCCGGCAATCGTGCTGGAGGACCGGGACCTCATGCGCGCGCTGGTGGGCGCGTCCGAGGCGCAGATGGGGCGCAACATCGTCGATCTGCGCGGACTGGCCATGGAGCGGCTGGAAGCGCGGCTGGACCGGCTGGAGGAAACCCACCGCGCGGTGATCGCGGCGGCCTATGACAACCTGTCGGGGACCAACCAGATCCATCGTGCCATCCTGCGGATGCTGGACCCCGAACAGTTCGAGGGCTTCCTGCAAACGCTGGGCAATGACGTGGCCGAAATCCTTCGGGTCGATGCGATCAAGCTGGTGCTGGAAAGCACCGAGGGCGGCGGCGATGCCTCGCTCGAGCGGATCGGCGCCGTGCTGCGGGTGGTGGAGCCGGGTTTCATCGCCACCTACATGCAGCAGGGCCGCGGGTCGCAGCGCCCGGTGCTGCTGCGTCAGAACATCCCGGCGACGGATGCGCTCTATGGCCCGGCCTCGGTCGACATGCGGTCCGAGGCGCTGATGAAGCTCGACCTTGGGCGCGGGCGCATGGCCGGGATGCTGGCCATGGGGTCCGAGGACCCGCATCTGTTCAAGCCGGGACAGGGCACCGACCTGCTGGCCTTCTTTGCGGGGATATTCGAGCGCTCCATGCGCCGCTGGCTGTCTTGACGCTCGCGCTGACGCCTGCACTCCGGGACGCGCTGGAACGCTGGGGCGCGCATCTGGCGGCCATCGACGGCGCGGCGGAGAATACGCGCACCGCTTACGGCGCCGATGTGGCGGGGTTCCTGAGCTTCATCTGCACGCACCGCGGCGAAGGCGGCGGCCCGGCACTGTTGGGTGCGATCACGGTGTCGGACATGCGCGCCTGGATGGCGCATGAGCGCGCGAACGGGGCCAGCGCGCGCACGCTGGCGCGGCGGCTTTCGGCAGTGCGCAGCTTCGCGCGCTGGCTCGCCGACCGCGAGGGGCTGGACATCACCGCGATCCTGTCGGCCCGCAGCCCTCGTCATGGCCGCAGCCTGCCCCGCCCGCTGGCGCCCGAGGACGCCCGCGCGCTGCTGGACACCGCCGAGGCGCAGGCCCGCGACGACTGGCAGGGCGCGCGCGAT
>SKMI01000200.1 GCA_007121115.1 Paracoccaceae bacterium
CGCCAGCGCCGCCGTGGCCGCCACCGCGCCCTCGACCGGGCCGACGCCGGTGATCAGCGGGGTGAAGCGGGCGCCCAGATGGGGTCCGTATTCGGGTTCGGCGGCCATCAGGAATAACACCCGGTGCCCGGCGATGGGGGTGAGGGGAAGGTCGATCATGTCACGGGTCCCATGTGTTGGCTGTGCGTTCATCGCGCAGGATTGCGCGCCCGCGTTGCGGGGCGCAAGGGGAACGGATCGCTGCACGCGCGAGGCGGGGGCGGCGGCGGGCACAGACCGCACCGTCGCAGGGGGGGCTGTCTGCCCCCGTCCAGCCCCGCAAGGGGGCTGGACTCCCCCCGAGGATACTTTTGCACAGTTGATAGGGCCATGTCTGCGGTTCCGGGGGCCGCACGGTTTCGCGTTGCGGCATGGCCGCAGGGCGCTGCATCGCATTCGGGCGCAGCCGCGCGCGCGACAGCGCGCGCCCGGCCCAACCCCAAGACGCGCGGCTTGCCGCGCTGCGCGGGGGCGGGAGCGCTCCTTTCCGGTTTGCGCAGGTGACGGGTCCGGTGCGCGCCTTTCCCCTGCTGCGGGGCTTGGCGAAGGCGCCGACCAGACAAAAGGCGCCGCCCGGCGGGACCGGGCGGCGCAGGTGATTGGAAAAGTGCCGGGCTGGCTCAGCGCTTCGAGAACTGGAAGCTGCGGCGCGCCTTGGCCTTGCCGTACTTCTTGCGCTCCACAACGCGGGCGTCGCGGGTCAGGAAACCTGCGGCCTTGAGTGGCGCGCGCAGGGCCGGGTCGTAGAGTTGCAGCGCCTTCGAGATGCCGTGCTTCACCGCGCCGGCCTGGCCCGAAAGCCCGCCGCCCTTCACTGTGGCCATCACGTCGAACTGGTCGGTCACACCGGCGACCTGGAACGGCTGGCGCAGGATCATCTGCAGCACGGGCCGCGCGAAATACTTGGTGTAGTCGATGTAATTGCCCTTGTGGTCGCGGATCATCACCCGGCCCGAGCCCGGCTTGATCCAGACCCGTGCAACCGCGTCCTTGCGCTTGCCGGTGGCATAGGCCCGGCCCAGTTCGTCGCGCACGGGTTCACGCGCCGGGGCTTCCGAGGCGGCGGTGCCGGCCACGGCGTCCTTGAGATCGTCGAGGGATTTGAGGTCTTCGGCCATGATCAGGCGCTCCGCGTGTTCTTCGGGTTCATCGACCGCAGGTCCAGCGCTTCCGGCTGCTGCGCTTCATGGGGATGCTCGGTGCCCGCATAGACGCGCAGATGCGTCATCTGGCGGCGCGAGAGCGGCCCGCCGGGCAGCATGCGCTTCACCGCCTGCATCACCACCCGCTCGGGGAATTTCCCCTCCAGGATCTGGCCGGTGGTGCGGCTCTTGATCCCGCCCGGGTAGCCGGTGTGCCAGTAGTTGGGCTTGTCGCGTTTCTTGCCGGTCAGCTGCACCTTGTCGGCATTGATGACGATCACGTTGTCGCCCATGTCCATATGCGGGGTGAAGGTGGCCTTGTGCTTGCCGCGCAGGCGCATGGCGACGATCGAGGCGAGGCGGCCCAGAACGATGCCTTCGGCGTCGATCAGGATCCACTTCTTGTCGATATCCGCCGGTTTCGCGGTGTAGGTTTTCATGTCAGACCCTATCGGCTGAAGTTGGGCGCGTCCGGGGCGGGCCCGACGCGGATAAGATGGCGTGGTTCTACTGATTGCGGGTGCGGCGTCAAGGGCGCTGCGCCTGAATTGTGCAAGCAAAAACAAAGCTCTGAAAAATAGGTATCATATTACCCCATTGATGCGGCCGATTTTCGTCAACCGACGCCACGCGCTCAGCCCCGCATCCGGGCGCCCGTTGGGTCGTAAAGCGGGCGCAGGCTGGCCCGCGCCGGAATCCGGCGGCCCGCGACTTCGATCGCCCAGTCCGAGGCCAGGAGCGCCGCCTCCTCCTCGCCCGCGCAGGGGGCGTAACCCAGCCCGACCGCGCCGCCCAGATGGTGGCCATAGGCGCCCGAGGTCAGAAACCCCACCACCGTCCCGTCGCGCAGGATCGGTTCGTTGTGATAGACCATGGGTGCGGGGTCGCGCAGCAGGAATTGCAGCAGGCGCCGTTCTGGCCCGCTCTCGCGCCGCCTCAGCACCGCCTCGCGGCCGATGAAATCGCCCTTCTCGGGCTTCACGGCGAAACCCAGCCCCGCGTCGATCACATGATCCTCGCAGGTGATGTCATGGCCGAAATGGCGGAATGCCTTTTCGATCCGGGCGCAATCCATGGCGTGCAGCCCGCAGAGCTTCAGCCCGTGCGGCTCGCCTGCCGCCATCAGCGTCTCGAAGGCGTGGACGGCCATGTCGGCGCTGACATAGACCTCCCAGCCCAGCTCGCCCACGTAACTCACCCTGTGCGCGCGGGCGAGGCCGAGGCCAAGCTCGATCTCGCGCGCGGTGCCGAAGGGGAAGCGGTCGAAATCGTCCGGGCTGGCCGCCGCCAGCACGGCGCGGGCGCGGGGGCCCATGACGGCGAGCACCGCCTCTCCCGCCGTCACGTCCACGATGGCCACGCGCGCCTCACCCCGGCGGCGCTCCAGCCAGTCCTGATCGGCGGGGCGGGTGGCGGCGAGGGTGACCACCAGATAGGCGGTTTCCGACAGGCGGGTGACGGTGACATCGGCCGCGATCCCGCCCTTCGCGTTCAGGAACTGGGTATAGACGATCCGCCCCGGCGGCACCGCAACGTCATTGCCGCAAACGCGGTTCAGGAATGCCTCCGCATCCGGCCCTTCGACCCGGATCTTGCCGAAGCTGGACATTTCATACATGCCGACACCGGTGCGGATCGCCGCCACCTCGGCGGCGGTGTTTTCGAACCAGTTCTGCCGCCCCCAGCCATAGCGGTATTCCCGCTCCTGCCCCGGCGCGGCGAACCAGTTGGCGCGCTCCCAGCCCGCGATCTCGCCCATCACCGCGCCATGGGCTTCCAGCAGGTGGTGCAGGGGCGAGCGGCGCACCCCGCGCGCGGTGGCTTTCTGGCGATAAGGGAAGTGGTCCGCGTAAAGCAGCCCCAGCGCCTCGGTCGCGCGGTCCTTCAGATATCGGCGGTTGTTCTGGAAAGGCTGCATCCGGGCGATATCCACGTCGCCCAGATCGAAGGGCTGCGCGCCATCTTCCATCCATTGCGCCAACGCCATGCCCGCGCCGCCCGCCGACTGGATCCCGACCGAGTTGAACCCGGCCGCCACCCAGACATTCGCCGTCCCCGGCGCCAGACCCAGGTGATAGGCGTTGTCCGGGGTAAAGCTCTCCGGCCCGTTGAAGAAGGTGTGGATCCCAGCTTCGGCCAGCATGGGCATCCGGTGGATGGCGTTTTCCAGGATCGGTTCGAAATGGTCGAAATCGGGCGGCAGTTCGTCGAATTCGAAATCCGCCGGGATGCCGTCCAGCGCCCAGGGCTTGGCGTTGGGCTCGAACGCGCCCAGCATCATCTTGCCCGCGTCTTCCTTGTAATAGGCGCATTCGTCGGGCACGCGCAGGACCGGAAGCTGGGTCAACCCCGCAATCGGTTCGGTGACGATGTAGAAGTGTTCGCATGCCTGCAGCGGCACCGGCACGCCCGCCATCAACCCCACCTCGCGCCCCCACATGCCCGCGCAGTTGACCACATGGTCGCAGGCGATGAGGCCCGAGGTTTCGCCCGCCTCCCAGTCCACCCCGGTCACTCGGTCGCCGGTGCGCCGGATGCCGGTGACGCGGGTATTCTCGAACACCTGTGCGCCGCGCTGGCGGGCGCCCTTGATCATGGCCAGCGCGATGTTGGCCGGGTCGCCCTGTCCGTCGGTGGGCAGCCAGACCCCGCCGATAACGCCGTCGAGGTTCAGGTGCGGGTAGCGGTCTGTGATCTCGGTCGGTCCAACCTCCTCCGTCGGCACGCCGAAGGCGCGGGCCATGGAGGCGAGGCGCAAGAGTTCCTCGTGCCGCGCCTCGGTCAGGGCCACGCTGATCGATCCCACCTGCCTGAAGCCGGTTGCGATGCCGGTCTCGGCCTCCAGCCCGCCATAAAGCTCGGCGCTGTAGCGCGCGAGCCTGGTCATGTTCGCGGTGGCGCGCAATTGTCCGATCAGCCCCGCCGCGTGCCATGTTGTCCCCGAGGTCAGGCGCTTGCGCTCCAGCAGCACCACATCCGTCCAGCCCAGTTTCGTCAGGTGCCAGGCGACCGAGGCGCCGATGACGCCGCCACCGATAATCACCGCGCGGGCGTGGGTGGGGGGCGTCATCACGGGCCTCTCAGACGATCACATGCCCGGCCTCGCGCAAGCGGCGGGCGATTTCGGCAATATGGGCGGGGCCGGTCTCGCAGCAGCCGCCCACCAGCGTGGCCCCGGCATCGACCCAGCCCATGGCGTGCGCGGCATAAGCCGCAGGCCCCATGTCACGCCGCGCGGTCAGGGTGTCGGCGGTGGGTTTCTCGCGCAGGAAATCCTCGGTGATCTGGGTGAAGGCGTTGGCCAGCGCGCCGAAGGGGCGATCAAGCGCGGCCAGATGCGGCATGGCGGTGTCCATCGCCTCGGGCGCGGAGCAATTGGCCAGCAGCACCGCCACCGGGTCAAGCACCGGCGCGAGGGCCGAAATCGGCTCGCCCGAGCGCAGGACGGTGCCGTCGGTGTCGCTGAGCGTGACTGCCAGCCAGAGCGGTATCCCGTGGCGCTCGGCCACCGGGGCGGCGGCGTCGATGAAGGCGCGGGCATTTGCAACCGAGGCCACGGTTTCCGCCAGCAGGATATCGCAGCGCGGCGCCAGCAACTCGGCGACCTCGGTGTACGTGGCGACGGCCTGTTCGTAGGGGGGCATCAGGTCGGGGCGGTAGCTTTGCACCAGCGGCCCGGTGCTGGCCGCGATCCGTCCGCCACCGTGGGTATCGCGCGCGGCATGGGCGGCGTCCAGCGCCATGGTCAGCAGGTCCTCGAACCGGTCCTCGAACCCCGTGCCGACCAGCCGGTCGCGGTGGACGGCATAGGTGTTGGCGGTGGCGACCGTGGCGCCTGCGGCGAAGAAATCGGCGTGGATCGCCTGCACCAGTTCGGGCCGGTCCAGCATCACCTGCGTGGCCCAGAGCGGCGTGGGCGTGTCCCCCGACCGGGCCAGCAATTCCTGCCCTATGCCGCCGTCGATCAGTGTGATTGCGCTCATGTCGGTTCCAGTTCGTTTCATGCTGCGGGCGGTCGCGCTGAACATGCATTCATTTGCCGGGGGCGGCTAGGGATCCAGCGACAGAATCTGGAGATCCGCGACATTGGTGCCGGTCCCGCCGATGACCAGCAGGTCGCCCGCCAGCGACAGGGCGCGGTAGCTGTCGTTGTTGGCCAGCAGCGCGGCGGCGTCACCACCGGCGGCGGTCAGGCGCGCCAGCGTGTGCGGGTGGGTGATGCCGCCTGCGGCATCGGTCGGCCCGTCGCGCCCGTCGGTCCCGCCGGACAGGAAGCGCCAGCCGCGCCCTTCGGGCAGCGCGTCTTTCAGGGCCATCGCCACGCGCAGCGCCAGTTCCTGATTACGCCCGCCGCGCCCGTCGCCGCGGATCGTCACCGTGGTCTCGCCGCCGAAGAGCGCCAGTAGCGGCTGCCCGCGCGGGGTCTCCAGCGCCACGGCGGCGATCCGGGCGGCGGCGTCGGCCACATCGCCGGTCAGCGCGTCCGAGACGATCTGCGCCTCGGGCCGCGCGGCGGCCATGGCGTCGAGCGACAGGCGGTTGGACCCGATCAGCCGATTGTCGGCGCGGGGCAGGGGGCATTCGTCCTCGGGGCGCTCCAGTGCCGTGCGGGCCGCGTCGGGCAGCGCGTCCCACAGGCCCCGGTCGCGGAGCAGGGCGCGCGCCTCCGCCCGGGCCAGGATCGGCGCCACCGTCGGCCCCGAGGCGATCACCCGCAGGTCATCGCCAATCACATCCGACAGGATCAGCGCCACCACCCGCGCCGGGGCAGCGGCGCGCAACAGCCCCCCGCCCTTGAGCCGCGACAGGTGCTGGCGCACGGCGTTCATCGCGGTGATGTCCAGCCCGGCGCCCAGAAGAAGTTCACTCACCGCCGCCTTGTCGGCCAGGCGCACGCCGTCGACCGGCGCAGGCAGGAGCGCCGAGCCGCCGCCCGACACCAGCACCAGCACCGTGTCGCCTGCCCCCGCGCCCGCCAGCATCTCCAGCGCGGCCTGCCCGGCGGCAAGCCCCCCCGAATCGGGTACCGGGTGACCCGCCGTCATCACGCGCGCGCCCTCCAGCGGCTGCGCATTCTCGGCGTTGGTGACCACCAGCGCGCCCGCCGGGGTGACGCCCGCTTCGGCCAGCGCGGCCAGCGCCGCGCCGCTCATCGACACCGCCGCCTTGCCCACGCCCAGCACATGCACGCGCCCGGCCAGCGGCACCCCGGCCATAGCCCGCGCCACCGCCGCGCCGGGATCGGCGGCGCGCACGCCGGTCTCGAAGAGTGCGATCATCTCGGGGCGCGTCAGCGGCATTCGGGGCATCCGTTGGCGGGTGCGTCCCCTTTGTCCGCGCGGAATGCCGCGCAGGCAAGGGGTTTCTGCGCGCGCGGCTATGGCGGGGGCGGGGCGGGCTTGCTAAGAGGTGCCAGCGCGCGGGGAGGCGCGCCGTATTTCATCCAGCCAGAGGAGCGTGCCATGTTCGACCTTTCCGGGAAATCCGCCCTTGTCACTGGCGCCTCGGGCGGGATCGGCGCCGCCATCGCACGGGCGCTGCATGGCGCGGGCGCGGCGGTGGCGCTCTCGGGCACGCGCGAGGCACCGCTGGAAGCGCTGGCCGCCGAGATGGGGGACCGCGCGCATGTGCTGCCCTGCAACCTGTCCGACGCAGCGGCGGTGGACGCGCTGCCGAAATCCGCCGCCGCCGCGCTGGGCGGGCTGGACATTCTGGTCAACAACGCCGGAATCACCCGTGACAACCTGTTCATGCGCATGTCCGATGACGACTGGACCGCGGTGATGGAGGTCAACCTGACCGCCACCATGCGGCTGTGCCGCGGGTCCATCCGCCCGATGATGAAGGCGCGCTGGGGGCGGATCGTCAACATCGGCTCGGTTGTGGGGTCGATCGGCAATCCGGGCCAGGCGAATTATGCCGCTGCCAAGGCCGGGATGGTGGGGCTGTCGAAGGCGCTGGCGCATGAGGTCGCCGGGCGCGGGATCACGGTGAACTGCGTCTCGCCCGGTTTCGTCGAAACCGCCATGACCGGCAAGCTGACCGACGAACAGCGCGCCGGGCTGATGGCCAAGGTGCCCGCCGGGCGCATGGGCAC
>SKMI01000337.1 GCA_007121115.1 Paracoccaceae bacterium
CGCATTTCGAAATCCGTCATCGCTTCAGCGACAGGGTGCGCGGACTCTGATCCGCAAGTTTGCTGATGGTCCCCAGCCCGGGACTGAACCGGGCACGCGGCGCTTGCTGCCTGCACCACGGATGTGGTGATGATCGGCTTTTACCCGGGATAATCGACCATAATAGGTTTCGTTGCGATCTTCTAGAGTTATCGGGTGTTGTTCGGTTATGCTGCAGCCTGTCAAACGCGGATGGTGTATGCGTGAGTTCATGCGTTCGCGTAATAACGGCAGCCTGTCCATCGCCTGCGGAGCCAGCAGAGCTGGCCCGGATTCCCCGACATGTCAATTCCCTCGGTGAGAGATTTCCGCAGGGTCCCGCCACGACTGAAACGACGGGCAACGCCCCTCGTACTGTGACCGATCGCCCTGGCTGCCTGCTGAATCCCGATGCGGTCCGGCCAATCCAGTTCTCCGGTCCTGCCGAAGAATCACCGCCTATCAGACGTCATTCGATACGAATCCACATGGCGCGCCCTGTCATGCAACGGGACCGTGAATGCGTCCGGCCTGTGGCGAGCCCCGAGCGCTTTCATTCATCCAGAATTCTGCCCGAAACAACGCCGCCCATCAGGCAATGACCAGGCGGCTGGATTTTCCGGCCGGACCCGAAATTGACCCGGGCCAAAGACACGGATCAGCGGTGGGTACACCGTTCAGGGTTTCCGGGATGACGTCGGCAAGCAGCACCAAGCGCAGGCGCAACCCTCGAACAACGCTATAATGCCGGCCCGTTCGAGCGCTGGTCCGGCGGCGTGGCCTCGGCGACCAGATCAGACACCAGCGCCTCCAGCGCCACCGTCTCGGTCCGGTTGGCGCCCAGACGCCGGACTGAAACCGTGCGCTCGGCCACCTCGCGCGCGCCGATGGCCAGGATCACCGGCACCTTGCCCACCGAATGTTCGCGGACCTTGTAGTTGATCTTCTCGTTGCGCAGGTCGAGTTCCGCCCGCAGCCCCGCCGCCTGCAGCGCCGCCACCACCTCGCGGCAGTAGTCATCCGCGTCCGACACGATGGAGGCAACCACCACCTGACGCGGCGCCAGCCAAAGGGGCAGCCGTCCGGCGTAGTGCTCGATCAGCAGGCCTATGAAGCGCTCGAACGTGCCAAAGACCGCGCGGTGCAGCATGACGGGCCGGTGCCGCGCGCCATCCTTGCCGATATAGGTCGCGTCAAGCCGTTCGGGCAGCACATAATCCAGCTGGAACGTGCCCGCCTGCCAGGTGCGACCGATGGCGTCGGTCAGGTGGAATTCCAGCTTCGGCCCGTAGAACGCGCCCTCGCCCTCGGCGTACTCGAACGTCAGCCCGGCATCGGTCAGCGCTTCGGCCAGCGCCGCCTCGGCGCGGTCCCAGGTGGCGTCGGAGCCCGCGCGCACCTCGGGGCGGGTGGCCAGCTTGTAGGCGATGTCGGTCAGCCCCATATGCCCGTAGACGCGGTTGAACAGCGCCAGGAAGCGCGCCGTCTCGGAGGCGATCTGATCCTCGCGGCAGAAAATGTGCGCGTCATCCTGCGTCATCTGGCGCACCCGCATCAGCCCGTGCAGCGCGCCATGCGCCTCGTTGCGGTGACAGCAGCCGAATTCGGCCATCCGCAACGGCATGTCGCGGTAGGATTTTGTGCCCTGCTTGAATATCTGGACATGGGCGGGGCAGTTCATGGGCTTCAACGCCATCAGCCGGGCATCGGCCGAAAGCACTGGGTCGGTGTCCTCATCCTCGACCGACGGCACCTCGTCCGGAACCACGAACATGTTTTCACGGAACTTGCCCCAATGGCCGGACTGGCGCCACAGCTCGGCGTCCAGAAGCTGGGGCGTCTTGACCTCCTGATACCCGTCGGCGTCAAGCTGTCGGCGGATATAGGCCTCCAGCGTGCGCCAGATGGTGAAGCCATGCGGGTGCCAGAAGACCGAACCCACGGCCTCGGCCTGAAAATGGAAAAGCCCCATTTCACGGCCCAGGCGGCGGTGATCGCGCTTGGCCGCCTCCTCCAGCATGGTCAGGTGCGCCTTGAGCGCCTTGCGGTCCTTGAACGCCACGCCATAGATGCGCTGCAGCATGGGGCGCGTGTTGTCGCCCAACCAGTAGGCGCCGGCGATGGACATCAGCTTGAAGGCATCGGCCGGGACCTGCCCCGTATGCTGCAGATGCGGGCCGCGGCAGAGGTCCTGCCAGTCCCCGTGCCAGTACATGCGCAAGGGCTCGCCCTCGGGGATGCGGTCGATCAGTTCCAGCTTGAAGGGCTCGTTCGCGGCCGAGTAATGCGCGATGGCGCGGGGGCGGTCCCAGACTTCGGTGGTCACCGGCTCGCGGGCATTGATGATCTCGCGCATTCGCGCCTCGATCCGCGCCAGATCCTCGGGGACGAAGGGCTCGGCGCGATCGAAGTCATAGAACCAGCCGTGGTCGCGCACCGGGCCGATGGTGACTTTGACATCGGGCCAGAGCTCCTGCACCGCGCGGGCCATGATATGCGCCAGGTCATGGCGGATCAGTTCCAGCGCGGGTTCGTCATCGGCCATGGTGTGGATGGCGATGCTGGCGTCCGCGTCGATGGGCCATTGCAGGTCCCAGTGCGTACCGTTCACCGTCGCCGAAATCGCCTTCTTCGCCAGCGAGTTCGAGATATCGGCGGCCACCTGCGCAGGCGTCACGCCCGCGTCATAGGAACGCGCATTGCCATCAGGAAATGTCAGGGAAATCTGGGCCATCGGCCGGTCCTCGTCTGTTTGGCGCCCACGGAACGCCCGATTGCGGGTTATGTGGCCAATGTGATGCGGTGCGGTGGGGCGAATGTCAACCTTGGCGGCGCTTTCTTTCCCGCCCGTTTCGCTCTAGATCAGGGGCAGAGGGGCAACAGCTAAGGCAGGCCATGCTGGCGGGGCGGCGCATCACACTGATCATCGGCGGCGGCATCGCGGCCTACAAGTGCCTGGAGCTGATCCGGCTGCTGCGCGGCGCGGGGTCGGCGGTGACGCCGGTGCTGACGGCGGGGGGGGCGCAGTTCGTCACGCCCCTGTCGGTGGCCGCATTGGCGGGCGAGCGGGTGTTTCAGGACCTGTTCGACCTGAAGGACGAGGCCGAGATGGGCCATATCGAGTTGTCGCGCGCCGCCGACCTGCTGGTTGTCGCACCCGCGACCGCGGACCTGATGGCCAAAATGGCGGGCGGGCACGCGGACGATCTGGCCAGCACGCTCTTGATGGCCACCGACAAGCGCGTGCTGATCGCGCCCGCCATGAATGTGCGCATGTGGGAGCATCCGGCAACCCAGCGCAATCTGGCCATGCTCACCGGCGACGGGGTGCTGACGGTCGGCCCCAACGCGGGCGACATGGCCTGCGGCGAATTCGGCCCGGGGCGCATGGCGGAGCCGTCCGAGATCATGGCCGCCATCGGCGCCGCGCTGGGCGACGGGCCGCTGAAGGGCCGGCATGTGATCGTCACCTCGGGGCCCACGCACGAACCCATCGACCCGGTGCGCTACATCGCCAACCGGTCCTCGGGCGCGCAGGGGGCGGCGCTGGCGGCGGCGCTGCGCGACCTGGGCGCGCGCGTCAGTTTCATCACCGGCCCGGCCAGCGTGCCACCGCCTGCGGGGGTGGCGGTGACGCGGGTGGAAACCGCCGTTGCGATGCGCGACGCGGCATTGGCCGCCCTGCCCGCCGACGCTGCCATTTGCGCCGCCGCTGTGGCCGACTGGCGGGTGGCCAACGCGGGTGCGCAGAAGATCAAGAAGGGCGCCGCAGGCCTGCCGGTTCTGGAATTTGCCGAGAACCCCGACATCCTCACCACGCTCTCCACCCACGCGCAACGCCCTGCGCTGGTGGTGGGCTTCGCCGCCGAGACCGAGGACGTGGCCGCCCACGCCACCGCCAAGCGCGCGCGCAAGGGCTGCGACTGGATCGTCGCCAACGATGTCTCGCCCGCCACCGGCATCATGGGCGGGGCGGAAAACGCGGTGACGCTGATCACCGCCGACGGGGCCGAGGACTGGCCGCGCCTGCCGAAGGCCGAGGTCGCCCGCCGCCTGGCCGCCCGGATCGCCGAGGCGTTGGCATGATGGTGGTGCAGGTGATGCGCGAGGACTGGGCCGACCCGGCGGTCGCCCTGCCGGATTACGCCACCGCCGGGGCGGCGGGCGCCGACCTGCGCGCGAACCTGACGCCCGGGGACCGCGCGGCGGGGATCACGCTGGCGCCGGGGGCGCGGGCACTCGTGCCCACCGGGCTGCGACTGGCGCTTCCCGAAGGGTGCGAGTTGCAGATCCGCCCCCGCTCGGGCCTGGCGCGCGACCACGGGGTGACGGTGCTGAACGCGCCGGGCACGGTGGACGCGGATTATCGCGGGCCGGTGGGGGTGCTGCTGGTCAACCTCGGGGACCGCACCTTTACCGTCTCCCACGGCGCCCGGATCGCGCAAGCCGTGCTGGCGCCGGTGGTGCAGGCGCGCTTCGCCCCGGTGGCGGAACTGTCGGACACCGCGCGCGGCTCGGGTGGCTTCGGCTCCACCGGTATGGTCTGAGGTGGCGCGATGGGGTTTGTGCTGTTCCTGATGCTGGCGCTTTGGCTCCTCGGCCAATGGATGCGCGCGCCGGTCCGCGCCCGGCTGGTCATGATCGGACTGTTGTATGTGGCCGTGCTGTCCGCACAACTGGTGCTCCCGCCCGAGGCGGAACTGCGCCAGGCCACCGGCGGCGCGCCCGAACCGTGGCTGGCGCTGGGGGGTGCGGCGCTGCTGGCGGGGGGCTATTTCGCCGGGATACGCCGCCTGCGCGCCCGCGCCGCGCCCGAGGCCACAGGTCCCGCGCCCAGCCGCGACGCGCCCTTCCGCGAGGTGGAACTCAACCGCTACGCCCGCCATATCGTCCTGCGCGAAATCGGCGGCGCGGGGCAGAAGAAGCTCAAAGCCGCCCGCGTGCTGGTGGTGGGCGCGGGGGGCCTCGGCTCGCCCGCGCTCCTGTATCTGGCCGCCGCCGGGGTGGGCACACTCGGGGTGATCGACGATGACGCGGTGGACGGCTCGAACCTGCAACGGCAGGTGATCCACACCGACGCGCGGATCGGCATGCCCAAGGTGTTTTCGGCCCAGGCGGCGCTGGAGGCCCTCAACCCTTTCATCACCGTGCGCCCCTATCACCGGCGGCTGGAGGCGGAGGTCGCCGAGGCGCTGTTCGCCGACTATGACCTGATCCTCGACGGGACCGACAATTTCGACACCCGCTATCTTGTCAACCGCGCGGCGGTGGCGGCGGGCAAGCCGCTGATTGCGGCGGCGATCACGCAGTGGGAAGGGCAGATCAGCCTGTATGACCCCGCCAGCGGCGCGCCGTGCTACGAATGTGTCTTCCCCGACCGCCCCGCACCGGGGCTGGCCCCCGCCTGCGCCGAGGCCGGGGTGATCGCCCCCCTGCCCGGCGTGCTGGGCACGATGATGGCGGTGGAGGCGATGAAAGAGATCACCGGCGCGGGCCGCGGACTGCGCGGGCGGCTGGTGATCCATGATGCGCTGGACGCCGAGACGCGCAGCATCCGGATCAAGCGCCGCACCGATTGCGCCTGCTGCGGTGGCGGGACGGCACCGGCGGAAGAGTGACCGGGCGGTGACCGAAGCGCCGCCCCCTGCCCGCCCCGATCCGGCCAGGACAGTCACGGGCGCGGACCGGATCATCACCCTATTACGGCAGGACCCGACCCGCTGGCAGGCGCTGAGGCTGGTTGCGGCGCTGGACCTGCCGCAGGGCTGCATCGGCGCCGGATTCCTGCGCAATCTGGTCTGGGATCATCTGCACGGCCGGCCATCGGATTGCCGGGACGCGGATATCGACGTGCTGTTCCACGCCCCGGATAACGCCGATCCCGCATATGACGCCGGAATCGCGGCGAAACTCCGCGCCCGCGCGCCGGACCTGCGCTGGTCGGTCCGCAATCAGGCGCGGATGCACCTTCGCAATGGGGACGCGCCCTACCCTTCGGTCGAAGACGCCATGCGCTTCTGGCCGGAGACCGCCACGGCCGTCGCCGCGCGGCGTTCCGGCGACGCGTGCGCCCTCATCGCCCCTTTCGGCCTTGCCGACCTCTACGGACTGATCCTGCACCCCACCTCGGTCGCGCCCCGCAAACGTGCGGTCTTCCATGCGCGCATCGAGGCCAAAGGCTGGCGGGCGCGGTGGCCAAGGGTGCGGGTTGTCGACGCTCACGCCCCGGAGTGATCACCGCCTGCTCACGCACCGGTGATCACTTCGCGCGACACGTCGCGAAACTTCCGCGCCCGACCTCCCGTTCCCTGCCCCATGGACACCACGCGTGTCCGCGACAACAACGGGAGAAATGACCATGAAAACGACCTTTCTGACCACCGCCAAGGCCGCTGCCGCGGCACTGCTGCTGGGCACCGGCGCCGCCTTTGCCGCCGAAAACCCGATGGTGGGCGGCGCGCCGATGTTCGCCGAACGCAACATCGTGGAAAACGCCGTGAACTCCGAAGACCACACCACGCTGGTCGCCGCCGTGCAGGCCGCGGAGCTGGTGGACGCGCTGCAGGGGCCGGGGCCGATGACGGTCTTTGCGCCAGTCAACGCGGCCTTCGACATGCTGCCCGAGGGCACTGTCGAAACCCTGCTGGAACCCGAGAACCAGGGCATGCTGCAGCGTATCCTGACCTCGCATGTGGTGGCCGGGAACCTGAGCGGGGCCGAGATCATGCGCCGCGCGCGCAACTCCAGCGACGGGTTCTTCCACATGGAAACGCTCTCGGGCGCGCCGCTCAGCGCCCAGGTCCGCGGCAACAGCCTGTGGATCCATGACCAGTCGGGGAATGCCGGCCGGGTCACGATCAGCGACGTTAACCAGTCGAACGGCGTGATCCACGTCGTCAACCGTGTGTTGTTGCCCCGCTGATCCCCCGGACGGCAGGGCGGCCGGGGCCCGTGCGAGCCCCGGTCGCCCGCCTTGACGCCCTCGCCCCTCCGGCGGGGGCGTCTTGCGTTCAGGCGGCCACCGGCCGGGCCAGCAACTGCCCGCCGTCATGGCCGGTGATGGTGGCCGCGACCAGCGCGCCCTCGGGCTGGTCGGTGGCGAAGCGGGTTTCGGCAAAGTGTGGCGTGCGGCCCATGCGCGGGTTTTCCATCAGCACCTGCACCCGCGCCCCACGCTGCGCGGCGAGGTGATCCGCCACCCGCGCCGCCCCCGCCGCGCGCAGCCGCGCG
>SKMI01000083.1 GCA_007121115.1 Paracoccaceae bacterium
CACCCGCAGCGCCGGGCCGCGGTCCCAGCGCCCGGGCGGCGCGGCCGCCAGCGGAGTTTCACTCACCCCCACCCCGGCGGGCGCAGCGATCAGCGTGTTCAGCGCGACTGGCGCGTCCAGCGGCCCCTCATGCACCGCCACCGCCCCCGGCCAAGGCCGCGCCGCCACCGCCACGTGGGGCGCGTGCGGCACCTCGGCGCCGCGGATCAGCGGCAGGTCCAGAAACAGCGCCTGCACCGGCACCGGCGGCACGAAGGGGGCGGTGACCGCGCCTTCCTCCAGCGGGTCGGCGGGCAGATGCAGCGCCGGGTCGGCGCGCACGGCTTCTACGGCCCGCGCTTCGCCCTGCACGAGTCGCGTGACGCGCCAAAGCTCCGCCTTGCCGCCGTGTTCCACCATCCGCAGGATCGAGCCGGGCCCCACCTCGGCCTGCGAGGGCGGCAGCTCGAACCGCGCCGTGTCGCGTGCCACCCGCGCCTCGGCCAGCAGCCGTTCGGCCAAGCTGCGCGCCTCGGCCCGCGTCAGTGTCAGGCCCGGATCGGTCCGCGCCAGCGCATCCTCGGTCGCGTCCGGCAGCCGCGCCTCGGTCACCTTCGTGTCGAAATCCGCCTCGGCCTCGGTATAGGTGACCTGCATCCGGCCCGCCACTTCGGCCCGCGGCGCGCGCACGCGCTCCAGGTCGCCGCCCTCGCGCACCACCAACCGCTCACGCGCGATCATGCCGGTCTCGATCCCGTCGCGCAGCCGGAAGACCAGGCACCCGCCGACTTCCTCGGCCTCGATCCCGTGGGCCAGCATCAGGGGCTCCAGCATCGCCCGCGCACTGTCGGTCGACAGCGCTGCATAGCCCCGCACCAACCCGTAGAGCGCCGAGACATCCACCTCGCCCAGCCCCGCGCGGGCGCAGATCTCGGCCACCACCGCGGACAGGGGTTGGCCAGTGGCCCGCCCGCTCAGCCAGTGCCCGCGCGCCCAGTTCTCGCCATCGCTCCACCGATCCCGATTGGCCGGGAACCACGGAAACGGCCGCGCGTCCCAGGCCCAGACATGCGCGCGCGCCATGTCCACCATGGGCCCGTCGTAGATTTCCGAAACCGGGTTGTGCGAAGGGTCAGCCCAATAGCTGACCATGGCGCGCAGATACTGCATCTGGATGAAATCGTCCCGCCGCCCGGTCGAAAAATGCGGCAGGCTGCTTTCGCTGGACTTGGGGTCCAGGAACTTGTTGGGCTGGTTGGTGCCCTTGTCGATGGCCGCGCAGCCCATCTCGGTGAACCATATCGGCTTGGAGCGCGGCTCCCACGGTGTGGGAGAGGCCGCGCGCACGCCACCGATGCGGTCATGGTGCTCGTTCTCCCACCACGACCGCAGATCCTTGTAACGCCAGATCCACGGCTCGTCATATGCCCCATCGGTGATGGGTTCGCGCGCCTGCGCGCGGCGCGCCTGATCGGTGGGATAGAACCAGTCGAACCCTTCGCCACCCGCCACATTGGCGCGCAGATACGCGGGATTGTAGAGACTGCCCCAGTCGGCGTCCGCGTGCCCCTCCCCGTCGCGCCAGTCCGACAGCGGCATGTAGTTGTCGATGCCGATGAAGTCGATCTCCGGGTCGGCCCAGAGCGGGTCGAGGTGAAAGAACCGGTCGCCCTCGGGCGAGACATGGCCGAAGTATTCGGACCAGTCGGCGGCATAGGTGAGCTTGACCTCCGGGCCCAGCATCGTGCGCACATCCGCCGCCAGGTCACGCAGCGCCGTCACCGCCGGGAAGCTGCCCCCCGGCCCGCGGATCTGCGTGAGGGAGCGCATCTCCGAGCCGATGCAGAACGCATCCACCCCGCCCGCGGCGGCACAGAGCGCGGCGCAATGCAGGATGAACCGGCGATAGGACCATTCCGCAGGCCCGGTATAGCTGACCCGCCCGGGCGCGATCTGGAAATGCTGCGGGCCGACGGTGCCAAAGAAGGCCGCCACCTCGGCCTCGGCGGCGGCGGAGCCATCCGGGCTGCCGGGACGGCCCGGCGCGGCCTCCAGCGTGATCCGTCCGCGCCAGGGCAATTCCGGCTGGTCAACTGCATCGGACCACGGGTCGGGCAGGCCGTTCCCGGGCATCTGGTCCATCAGCAGGAAGGGATAGAAGACCGCCTTCTGCCCGCGCGCGGCCAGCGCCGCAATGGCCTCGATCACCGCGGCATCGGCGGGCGTGCTGCCATAGACCGGTCGCCCCTCCAGTTGCGCGATCTGCGGCGCTTCCGCCCGCCCCCGCCCGCTGACGGACCAGACCATCTCTTCCCCCTCGGGCGCAGGGAACTCGACCTTCGGCTCCACCCGACACTGGCCTGCGCGCAGATCATCGCCGAACCATGAGACAACCAGCAACACCGAGCCACAGCGCGGCAGTTCGGTGGTCAGCGCGTCCAGCGCGACCTCCAGATCGGCGCGCGCCTGCGGGGTGTTGATATTGGCAGACACGACCTCGCCCGCGCCCTTGTCGCGGCTGACCGGGGTGGTGGCCAGCGCATAGTCGCCCGTGCCGGGCATCAGCGCCACCGCCTCCACCAGATCGTGCAACCCCGTCAGGTCCCGGTCATCCCGGCCCGGGGCCGCCGCCCGCATGACTTCGAAGGCGAATTGCGGCACCCGGTTGCCGAACCGGCCCAGATCCAGATCCTCGATCACTACATAGGCGATGCCGCGATAGGCGGGTGCGCCCCCCGCGCCCTCCACCGCCGCAATCAACGGATCGGGCATCTGCGCCGCATCCCCGTGATGGACCCGCAGCGTCAGATCCTCCGGCGCGATCTCGGCCCCGTCGGCCCAGATCCGTCCCACGCCCAGGATCGGCCCCTCGCAGAGCGCCACGGCCAGGCTGACGCTATAGCTGTATTCGGTCACTTCCGTGCGCGGACCGGACTTGCCGCCGCCGAAGCGCTGCACCTCGGCGCGCTCGGAAAATCGCGTGGCCCAGATTACATGCCCGCCCAGCCGCACCCGGCCCCAGACACGCGGCACCGGCGCGCCCTCGCCGGCCGCCGTCACCCGTAGCCGGTCCAGCCGCGCGCCCTCCATGCGCCGCGTGCCGCCTGCCATGGCCCGGCGGTCGATGGCCATGCCCAGGGTCGCGCCCACCGCCTGGCCGATGACCGCGCCCGAAAGCCCCAGCACCGCGCCCCCGAACCCCGAGCCCAGCGCCGCCCCCGCCGCCGACAGAACCAGTGTCGCCATCCTTGCTTCCCTTCATCACCGCCGGGTCACCCCGGACCCTTGGCTGCATCATCTGTGCAAAAATATCCTGGGGGTGGCGGCGCTTGCGCCGACGGGGGCAACGCCCCCAAAACCCACCGGGGCCAGCAGAAACCGCGCCACCACCCCGCGTGCCCAGGGCCCTGCCAACGGGCTTTCCACCACCCCGTGGCGCGCATAGACATGCACGAAAGCCGCGGCCCCGGTCTGCACACCGAGATGGCGCGCCGGAAGCCCACGGCGCAGCCGGAACAGCAGCACCACCCCCGGCCCCGACGCGGCGGCCGGGGCGAGTATCGCCGCCAGCCCCTGCCACAATCTCTCATCCTCCGCCGCGTCACCGCCGGGCGCGTAACACGGCAGCGCCCGCGGTTCGGAGCCATGGAACGCCCGCCACAACCCCCGCACCAGCCCCAGACAATCCGCCCCCGCCCCCCGGACCGAGGCCCGGTGCCGGAACGGCGTGCCGATCCAGCCCCGCGCCGCCGCCGCCACCGCCGCGCCGTCCGGCGCCGTGACAGCCTCGGAAGGTGTCGCATGCGCGCCCTTCATGCCGTATCCGCCCGCTTGATCCGGCGGGTCCGCAAAGCGCCCTCGGGGCGTGCGGGGGCGGGTGGGTGGGCACGGCCCGAGGGCGCTTTGCGCGCCACGCCTCGGCACACACCGATCTGCCCGCACGCCGCGCGGCCCGGCTTCACGCCCCATCCCCACGCAGCGGCCCGCCATCGTTCAACCCACCCGCACGCGGGTAACCCAGCACCCAATCCTCGCGCGGGATGTGGGGAAAGCCTCTGAAATTCCGGAAGTTGGCGAACTTGAACCGGCAGGTCTCGGCCCGCTTGTCGCAGCCCGCTTCCAGCCGCAGCATATCCCCCGGGCGCGGCACCTGCGCCAAGCCCTGCCACAACTCCACCCGCCGGAGCCCGTCGGCGCCCATGCGGTCCGAGCGGATCACGCCCGAAAGCCCCGCCACCGGACCGTCCAGCACCTCCAGCCGCCCGAACTCGAACCAGCGGTCCGAAAACCCCTCCAGCCCGGAAAAGGTGAAGCTGTGCGCGTCCGCCACCCCGTCGACCGCGACATCGGCCCGGAAACCCGGCGCGCTCAGATCGACACCGCAGGCCGCATCGCCCAGCACCGCCCCGCAATGCGGCTGGAACACCCGCCCGCGCGCCTGGCCCAGCGCCTCGGTCAGCCCGCGCAACTCGGCGCGGAAGGCGCCACCCGCGCGTGTAATCTCGCCCAAGGCCCCGCGAAAGGCGATCCGGCGCTGCGCGGGAGCTTCCCAGTTGACCTCCCACAACTCGACCTCCGCGCCATCGTAGCGCCCGGCCATGATGTCGGCCTCGGTCAGCCCGGCATCGACCAGCGCGCCCATGGCTTCGGAATTGTCCACCGCCAGCCCGGCGCTGGCCTCCACCGCGCGCGCGCTCAGCCCGGTGTCGGCGCGGAAGGTCACGCCGTCGAATCTCAGGTTACGGTCATGGTCGGTGAACCCCATCACCGCCCCGTCGGCGCGCGTCAGCTTCCAGCAGCGCGCCACGGTGGTGATGCCGGTCTGCAAATGCTCCAGCAGGCTCATGCGCGGATCTCCACCACCGGGACGCGCGGCACCTCGCCCGCGCGGAACGAGGCCATGGAGACCTGGATCGCATCGGTGTCGAACCGCACCGGCACATCGAATTCGAACCCTGCGCGCACCTCGGCGCCTGCGCCCGGCGGCTCGGCGAAGGTGACCGCGCCGGTGGCGTGATCCACCGACCAGCCCTTGCCATCCACCAGCAGGTCCGCACCCAGCGCCACCGACACGCTGCCCGGCACGGGCCGGGTGATCGCGCGCCATTCCACCTGCGCGCCGGAGCGATACCCCTTGCGCAGGTGGAACACCCTGCGCGCGCCGTCGCCCACGCCCAGCAACTGATCCGTCGCCGCCACCGCACGCGAGGCCGGGGCGGAACGATAGTCCGCCCAGTCCTTCCACCGGAACCCGTGCAACCGCCCGCGCCGCGCCTCGAAGAACGCGATCAGCGCCTCCACATCGTCGAGCGAGCGCAACCCCAGCCCGGCGTCATAGCGCCGCCGCGCCTGCGCCCAGGGGCTGTTGCGCTCTTCATGCCCGCTGGTCAGCGTCACCACCTCGGTGCGCCGTTCCGGGCCACCAAGGGCGCCGAAGCTGAGGGTGGCGGGAAAGCGGACATCATGGAAACCACCCGCGCCTGAAGTCGCATCGCTCATTTCAGTAATTCCTTTCGCCACGGGCCAGCACCCGACCCAGTTCGGCGGCGATCTGGGTCTGCGAGCGGCGGAAGCCCTCGACATCCGGGGTCCGGATGTTCAGCGTCACCTGCACCGGGCGCCCGCCGCCCTGCGCCTGCACCCCCAGCTTGCCGTCCGGGCCGCGCGCCAGCGGCATGATCGCCTCCGGCCCCGCCTCGCCCATCAGGCCGGTGGCGCCGCCGCGCATGGGAAACGCCGTGGCCTGCGAGATCACGCCGCCCTTGGCAAAGGGCATCACCCGCCCGGCAGCGAAAGACCCGCCCTGCGCGAACGGCAGCACCGCGCCCATCAGCCCGCTGACCCCCTGCGCAAGTGCGGCGCCAAAGGCCCCCTGCACCGGCGCCATCGCCTGGTTGTAAACCGCGCCGGACATGCTCCGCGCCACCACGCGCAGCGCATCCTTCAGCCGCATCCCGTCGAACACCACGCCGTCGAACGCGCGCCGCAACCCGCCGCCGAACGAGCGCGACAGGCTGTCCACCTGCCGCCCCGTGAACGCCAGCGAGCGTTCCAGCCCGGCCAGTTCGCCCTCGAACCCCGAGACCAGCGACGCGGTATTGCCCAGCCGCGATTCCAGCGCCGCAAGCTGGCTTTCGAAATCGGTCAGATCGGTCATGTGTCCTTCCCTTCATCGCCTGCGCGCCCCTTGTCCGGAAACCGCGCCGCCAGTTCCTCCAGCCGCGCGCGACTCAATGGCTCCGCGCCGCCCTCGAACCCCAGCATCACCGCCAGTTCCACCGGGGTCAGCGCCCAGAATTGCGCCGGTGTCAGCCGCAAGTCGCGCAACCCTGCGCCCATCAGCGCGGGCCAGTCGAAGTGCCGCTCTACGCTCATCCCGCCCCCGGCCGCGCAAAGGCCCGCGCGAGCAGGAGGGCGGCGACCCGCGCCGCCTCCACCGGGCCGCCACGGATCTCGGCGGCCATCAGATCCGCCGCCGCGCCCTGCCAGCCGCCACCGCGCAGGCCCGCGACGATCAGCGCCAGCACGTCACGGCTGGAAAAAGCAGCCCCCTCGAACCGCTCCACCAGCGCCACCAGGCTGTCCGCCCCCAGCGCTGCCTCCAGCTCGGCCAGCGCGCCCAGGGTCAGCTTCAGCACATGGCGCTGCCCGTCGATCCAGAGCGCCACCTCGCCCGCCTGCGGATTGGCCATCGCGCCCGCCCTCACAGCGCCACGAAATCAAGCGCCCCGGCCGAGGCCAGCGCAATGTCATACGTCGCCTCGCCATTGTGGCTGCCGCCATAGTCGAGGCCCGTGATCTGGAACCGCCCCTCGATGATGCCGAAATCCGGGATCACCACCTGGAACACCGGCACCTCGCCGTTGAAGAAGATGGCGCGCGCGCGCTCATCGGTGCCCGCATCGCGGAACACGCCCGCGCCCGAGATCGCCGCCGACTTCACACCGGCCCCGCCCAGCAACTCGCGCCAGCCGCCCGCGCTTTCCAGGCTGGTCACATCCACCGTTTCGGCGTTGAAGCTGATGCGCGTGGCGCGCAGCCCCGCGATGGTCTCGAACTGGCTGTCGCCGGTCATGTCGACCTTGATCAGCAGGTCCTTGCCGTTCTGCGCCCCCATCGGCACTCTCCTTCTCGGGCGGCCCGGGGCCGCAGGTTGGTGTTTCGCGGCCCCGCGCGGGGGCCGTCAGTCATCCTCGACCCGGGCGCGGAAGCGCAGGTCGATCCGGCGCACCCGGCCGCC
>SKMI01000103.1 GCA_007121115.1 Paracoccaceae bacterium
GCGCCGGGCTGGAGCGGCTGATCGCGGCCTATGCGCGCGCGGATCAGGGCTATGCCGCGCGCCGGGCGCTGTTTTCCGAAGCCGAGGTCGGGGATTACGACCATCTGGCGCGGCACGGGGAATGGGCGTTGCAGGACGCGCCGGTGCGGCTGCGGGTGGGGGCGGTTCCATGAGGCGGGCGTTCGGTGGGGGCGCTGCCCCCGTCGCCGCTGCGCGGCGACTCCCCCGGGGTATTTGGGGCAAGATGAAGGGGCAGCGTTGTGCAGTTGGATGAGGCGAGTGCGCGGCAGGTGGCGGCGGCGGAGCCGTTTGCCTCGACCTGGCTGTCGGCGAATGCGGGGTCGGGCAAGACGCGGGTGCTGACCGACCGGGTGGCGCGGCTTCTGCTGAACGGGGTGGCGCCGGGGCGGGTGTTGTGCCTGACCTACACCAAGGCGGCGGCGGCCGAGATGCAGAACCGGCTGTTCGCGCGGCTGGGCGACTGGGCGATGAAGCCGGATGCGGACCTGGCACAGGTGTTGGCCGAGATCGGCGAGGAGGCGCGCGGTTCAGACGCGCTGGCGCGCGCGCGGCGGCTGTTCGCGCGGGCGATCGAGACACCGGGCGGGCTGAAGATCCAGACCATTCATTCCTTCTGCGCGGGCCTCTTGCGGCGCTTCCCGCTGGAGGCCGGGGTGAGCCCGCAGTTCGTGGAGATGGACGAGCGCGCAGGCCGCACCCTGCGCGAGGCGGTGCTGGAGGACATGGCTGAGGGGGACGCGGGCGCCCGCGCGGCGCTGGCGGGGGTGGCGGAGCATCACACCGGGGCGGAGATCGACGCGCTGTTGCGGGCGATGGGCGCACATGCGGAGGTGCTGGCGCAACCCTTCGCGCCGGGGATGCCCGAGGCGCTCTTCGACCTGCCGCATGGGTATGACGAGGTGGCGCTTCTGGCGGATGTGTTTCAGGGTGGTGAAGGGGCGTTGCTTGAGGCGGTGGCCGCGGTGATGGCGGGCTCGGACAAGGTGACCGACCAGCGCAACGCCGCCCGGATGCAGGCGCTGGCGGCGCGGATGCCGGGGGCGGGGGTGTTGCCGGATCTGGAGGGGCTCTTGCTGACCGGGGAGCGGACAAAAGAGCCCTTCACGGCCAAGATTGGAAGTCTGCCTACCAAGGGAGCGCAGGCGAAGCTGGGCGCCTTGGGGCCGCAGCTTGAAGACCTGATGCGGCGGGCGGAGGCGGCGCGGCCGCGGCGGGTCGCATTGGCCGCGGTGGCCCGCGCGCGGGCGCTGGGGGTGTTTGCGCAGGCGTATCTGCCGCGACTTGCGGAGGCCAAGGCGGCGCGGGGCTGGCTGGATTTCGACGACCTGATCGGGCGGGCGCGGGACCTGCTGCGTGACCGTGAGGTGGCGCAATGGGTGCTCTACAAGCTTGACGGGGGTGTGGATCACATCCTGGTGGACGAGGCGCAGGACACGGCGCCTGCGCAATGGGAGGTGATCGAGCTTCTGGCGCAGGAGTTCACCGCCGGTGAGGGGACCCTTGAGCGCAGTCTCTTCGTCGTCGGCGACAAGAAGCAGTCGATCTATTCCTTTCAGGGCGCCGATCTGCGGGTGTTCGAGGACATGCGCCTGCGTTTTGCCGCCGCACTGGAGGCCGTGGGCGTGCGGCTGAACCAGATGGAGCTGGCGCATTCCTTCCGCTCCTCGGACGCGGTGCTGCGGCTGGTGGACCAGACCTTCGATGACCGGCGCGGGCAGGGGCTGGGGGGTGGTGTGGAGCACATCGCCTTCCACGCCGCGATGCCCGGGCGGGTGGAGCTGTGGCCCCCGGTGGCGCCGGTGGAAGATCCCGAGGCGACCGACTGGTCGGACCCGGTGGACATGCTCCCCGAGGAGCACCACGCCCGCCAACTGGCCCGCGCCATCGCCGGGCATCTGCGCGCACTGATCGACGCGGGCACGCCGATCCCGGACGGGGCGCGCGCGCGGGCGCTGCACGAGGGCGATGTGCTGATCCTGGTGCGTGGCCGCCAGCGGCTGTTTCACGAGATCATACGCGCCTGCAAGGGCGCCGGTCTGGCCATTGCCGGGGCGGACCGGCTGCAGCTTGCGGGCGAGATGGCGGTGCGGGACCTGACGGCGCTGTTGCGCGTGCTGGCCACGCCCGAGGATGACCTGTCGCTGGCCGCCGTGCTGCGCTCGCCGCTCTTCGGCTGGTCCGAGGATGCGCTGTACCGGCTGGCGCAGGGGCGGGAGGGCGCGTTCCTTTGGGCACGACTGCGGGAAGGGGAAAGCGCGGCGAAGGACATGTTGCTGGACCTGATGGGGCAGGCGGATTTCCTGCGGCCCTATGAATTGCTGGAGCGGGTGCTGACGCGGCACGACGGGCGGCGGAGGCTGCTGGCGCGGCTGGGCGCCGAGGCCGAGGACGGGATCGATGCGCTTCTGGTGCAGGCACTGAATTACGAGCGGATGGCGGTGCCGTCGCTGACCGGGTTCCTGACCTGGCTGGACTCGGGCGCGGTGGAGATCAAGCGGCAACTGGACACCGCCGGGCGGCGCATCCGGGTAATGACCGTGCACGGCGCCAAGGGGCTGGAAGCGCCGCTGGTGATCCTGCCCGACACGGCGGCGCGGCGGGCAAGGGAACGGACGGAGCTTTATGCGCTGGAGGGGGGTGTCGGCTGGCGGGCCAGCGGGGCCAACGCCCCTGCGATCGAGGACGCGCGCGAGGACGCCCGGGCGCGCGAGGCCGAGGAGGATGCGCGGTTGCTTTACGTTGCGATGACGCGGGCCGAGAAGTGGCTGATCGTGGCGGCTGCGGGCAAGACCGGGGACGGGGCGTGCTGGCATGACCGGGTGGCCGAGGGGATGGCGGCGGTCGGCGCGGTGACGTGCGACACGCCCACCGGTGCCGGGCTGCGGTATGCGCATGGCGACTGGCCCGCGGTCGCCGAAGCAGAGGCTGGACCGGACGCGGAGGCGGTGGCCCTTCCCGACTGGCTGAAGGCACCAGTGCCGCCCGTGCCGAAGGGGGCGGTCCTGCTGCGCCCCTCGGACCTGGGCGGGGCCAAGGTGCTGGGGGGCGAGGTGGACCCGGATGCTGCTGCGGCCGATCCGGACGCGCTGGAACGGGGCAGTGCGCTGCATCTGCTGCTGGAGCATCTGCCGGGCTGGCCCGCAGAGGCGCGCGCGGAGAAGGCGCGGGACCTGCTGGCGGCGGGCGGGGCCGGGCTGCGGGCTGACTGGCGCGACCTGCTGGTCGAGGCCGAGGCGGTGTTGGCCGCGCCGGACCTTGCCCCGGTCTTTGCGCCCGGCACGCTGGCCGAGGTGGATATCACCGCTGATCTGGGCGCGGGGCGGATGCTTGGCACTGTGGACCGGCTGATCGTGGCGCCGGACCGGGTCTGGGCGGTGGATTTCAAGTCCAACCGGGTGATTCCCGCACGCCCCGAGGACGTGCCCGAGGGGTTGTTGCGGCAGATGGGCGCCTATGCCGCGGCGCTGGCGCAGGTCTATCCGGAGCGCAGCGTAACTTGCGCGCTCCTCTGGACCGCCGAGGCGCGGCTTATGGACTTGCCAGGGCCCTTTATGGCGGCGGCGCTGGCGCGGGCCGGGATGGACGGCGAGGCTTGACCGCGCAGGGCTTGGTTCATACCTAGGCGGCAACCTCGCGAACACAGGAGATTCGACCATGGCCACCGTTTCAGTCACCGATGCCACTTTCGATCAGGAAGTGCGCCAGTCCGACATTCCCGTTGTCGTCGATTTCTGGGCCGAATGGTGTGGGCCCTGCAAGCAGATCGGCCCGGCGCTGGAAGAGCTTTCGAATGAATACGCCGGACGCATCAAGGTCGTGAAAGTGAACGTGGACGACAACCCCAATACGCCCGCGCAGATGGGCATTCGCGGCATTCCGGCGCTGTTCCTGTTCAAGGACGGGCAAGTGGTGTCGAACAAGGTCGGTGCCGCGCCCAAGTCGGCGCTGCAAAGCTGGATCGACAGCGCGGTGTGACCCACCCGAGCGGGGGAACCCGCCTGACGGCGGGGGTATTTTCGGCAAGATGAAGGGGGCGGGCGTGGGCGGTTTTCCCGGCTGGCATGGGACCACCATCCTTGCGGTGCGCCGCGGGGGGCGCGTGGTGGTGGCCGGGGACGGGCAGGTCTCGCTGGGCCAGACGGTGATCAAGGGGTCGGCGCGGAAGGTGCGCAGGCTGTCGCCCGGCGGGCGCGAAGTGGTGGCGGGGTTTGCCGGGTCCACGGCGGACGCGTTTTCCCTGCTGGAGCGGCTGGAGAAGAAGCTGGAGGCTTCCCCGGGGCAGTTGCAGCGTGCGGCGGTGGACCTGGCCAAGGAGTGGCGCACCGACAAGTATCTGCAGAAGCTCGAAGCCATGCTGATCGTCACCGACGGGGCCGAGCTTTACGTCATCACCGGCGCTGGCGACGTGCTGGAACCCGAGCATGACGCGGCGGCCATCGGCTCGGGCGGGAATTATGCGCTGGCAGCGGCGCGGGGGCTGATGGAAAGCGATCTGGATGCCGAGGCCGTGGCGCGCAAGGCCATGGCCATCGCCGCCGAGATCTGTGTCTACACCAACGGAAACCTGACGGTGGAGGCGATCAGCGCTTGATCTGCGCTTCCATCCAGGCGCGTAGGACCGCGTTCATCCGGGTCTGGTAGCCGGGACCTTGGGATTTGAAGAAGTCCAGCACATCGGGGTCCACGCGGAGCGAGATCATCTTCTTTGGCTCCGGCGTGACCAGTTCGGCGCGGGTCCAGTCGACTTCGAACTCCTGCGGACCCTCGTAGTCGCCCTGCGCGCGCAACGCGTCCCAGTCAGTGCGGGATTTCATCTGGCGGATTTCGTCGATGGTGTAACGCTTGATATTGCTCTCGCTCATCCTTGCGGGCCTTTCGTGCGGAAATGATCCGGATGGCATCGCCTCGGAGGGTGAAGATCACGGCGATCACTTGATCAGCGAGGGCGCCAACGGCAATTTTGCGTGTTTCGACAGTGCTGCGCGCTGGCAGGATCAGGTGGTCAGCCATGAAGATTTCGGCAGCATCATGGAAGTCTATTCTGTGCTTCTTGATATTGGACAGGCGTTTGCTGTCGTCCCATGTGAAGTGTTGGTGTTCCACACGATATCCTTTGGTCTGATGCCCGTTGGGGCTTGAATCTACATGGCGACCTCTCTTTCGTGTTTCGTGTTTCGTGTTTCGTGTTTCGTGTTTCGTGTTTCGTGTTTCGTGTTTCGTGTTTCGCATACTGCGCCACGGCCTGTATATACAAAACATTATGACGCCGCGCAACCCCTTCAATTCCCCCCGTGCAACCTTTATCTCCGCCTGAGCCAAAGAAGAAGGGACGCCCCCATGACCACCCTGACCCCGCGCGAGATCGTGTCCGAACTGGACCGCTTCATCATCGGCCAGAAGGACGCCAAGCGCGCCGTGGCCGTGGCGCTGCGCAACCGCTGGCGGCGCAAGCAGCTTCCCGCAGACCTGCGCGAGGAGGTCTATCCCAAGAACATCCTGATGATCGGCCCCACCGGCGTCGGCAAGACCGAGATCAGCCGCCGCCTGGCCAAACTCGCCCGCGCGCCCTTCATCAAGATCGAGGCCACCAAGTTCACCGAGGTCGGCTATGTCGGCCGCGACGTGGACAGCATCATCCGCGATCTGGCCGACAGCGCCGTGGCCATGACCCGCGAGCACATGCGCGAGGACGTGAAGTCCCGCGCCCAGGCCGCCGCCGAGGACCGGGTGATCGCCGCCATCGTCGGCGAGGATGCGCGCGAGGCCACGCGCGAACGCTTCCGCGAGAAGCTGCGCGACGGCGCGCTCGACGACACCGAGATCGAGGTGGAGGTCACCGACACCTCCAACCCCTTCCCCATGGAGATGCCGGGGATGCCGCAGGGGGCGGGCGGCGTGAACCTGGGCGATATCTTCGGCAAGGCCTTTGGCGGGCGCAAGACGCGCCGCCGCATCACCGTCGCCGAGAGCCACGAGCTGCTGGTGAGCGAGGAGGCCGACAAGCTCTTGGACGACGACACCGTGAACCGCGCCGCGCTGGACGCGGTGCAGGAAAACGGGATCGTGTTCCTGGACGAGATCGACAAAGTCTGCGCCCGCTCCGACGCCCGCGGCGGCGAGGTCAGCCGCGAGGGCGTGCAGCGCGACCTGCTGCCGTTGATCGAGGGGACGACGGTTTCGACCAAATACGGGCCGGTGAAGACCGACCACATCCTGTTCATCGCCTCGGGCGCCTTCCACATCGCCAAGCCCTCGGACCTCTTGCCGGAATTGCAGGGGCGGCTTCCGATCCGGGTGGAGTTGCGCGCGCTGACCGAGGGGGATTTCGTCCGCATCCTGACCGAGACCGACAACGCGCTGACCCGGCAATACACCGCGCTGATGGGGACCGAAGGCGTGACGGTGGATTTCACCGAAGACGGGATCGCCGCGCTGGCCCGGATCGCGGCCGAGGTGAACCGCGCGGTCGAGAACATCGGCGCGCGGCGGCTCTATACGGTGATGGAGCGGGTGTTCGAGGAGGTCTCCTTCACCGCCCCGGACCGCGGCGGCGAGACGGTGACGGTGGACGCGGGTTTCGTGGAGACCAACCTGGGCGACCTGGCCCGCTCGGCGGATTTGAGTCGGTATGTGTTGTGAGGGGGTTAAACTCCATTATCCGTTCTCACGGTACAACACCCGCGCTTTGAGCCTATACCTTCCAAATTTTTTCCCGTGCCATTTCTGATATGCGAAGGGTGTTCGCAAAAATGGTACTCTCATCTAGAGAATCAGCGCATTCAAGGACATTTGGGAGCTTGTAACCTTGACTCTTCAAAATAACCTTTTTCTCTTCAAAGTTATTGGTCGAAAGCATCTCGTTCGTTTTCTGATCAACGAGCAAAAGGTTGCCGAGCTGCCCTAAAACGAGGTGATCTTCATCAGAACTGGAGCTTGATTGAGGAAAAAGATGCTCGATTGTGAGATCGTCGGTTTCACCTATAGACGGCTGATTCTCAAATACAGCAACTTTTCTGAGAATGTACTGAACGAGTGCCTTTTGAGACGAGTGTTTGTTAGTGAACACTATCTGCTGAAAACCCACGTCAAACTCTGATTCCGGCACTTCACGATCACGTAGCTTTGAAACAAGATCAGCAATGATGCTTGCGGCATCACTACTATTGGTGCACTCAAACATTTGCCGGCCAA
>SKMI01000349.1 GCA_007121115.1 Paracoccaceae bacterium
CGCAACCGTCAGGCACGGGAGCGGCAGGCATGATGGACGATGCGGAACTTGTCGAAAAGATCGAGGCCCTGGGCAGCAAGCTGGGCGAGGCGCGGGCCAGCATCAATCGCCGCTTCATCGGTCAGCGCAATGTGGTGGACCTGTCCATGGCGGCGATGCTGTGTGGCGGGCACGCGCTGCTGATCGGCCTGCCGGGGCTGGGCAAGACGCGGCTGGTGGACACGCTGTCCACGGTGATGGGGCTGAAGGGCAGCCGCATCCAGTTCACGCCCGACCTGATGCCCGCCGACATCATCGGCTCCGAGGTGCTGGACACCGACGCCGACGGCAGCCGCACCTTCCGGTTCATCGAAGGGCCGGTGTTCTGCCAGCTTCTGATGGCGGACGAGATCAACCGCGCCTCGCCCCGCACGCAGGCCGCGCTGTTGCAGGCGATGCAGGAGCGCGAGGTCACGGTCGCGGGCGTGCATCACAAACTGGAAGCGCCCTTCCACGTGCTGGCCACGCAGAACCCCATCGAACAGGAAGGCACCTATCCCCTGCCCGAGGCGCAGCTTGACCGCTTCCTTGTCCAGATCGACGTGATCTACCCCGACCGCGACACCGAGCGCGATATCCTGATCGCCACCACCGGCGCCACCGAGGACAGCGCCCATGCCGTGTTCACCGCCGAAGAGCTGATCGCCGCGCAGGCGGTGCTGCGCCGGATGCCGGTGGGCGAGGCGGTGGTGGAAATGATCCTGGATCTGGTCCGCGCCTGCCGCCCCGGCGAACCGGAGGCGCATGAAGCGGTGCGGGATGCGGTCAGTTGGGGCCCCGGTCCGCGCGCGGCGCAGGCGCTGATGCTGACGGTGCGGGCGCAGGCGTTGATGCAGGGGCGGCTGGTGCCCTCGGCCGAGGATGTGAAGGCCATGGCGCGGCCCGTGCTGACCCACCGCATGGCGCTGGGCTTCGCCGCGCGCGCGCGCGGCGAAAGCCTGGGCGATATCATCGACACCGTGGCCGCCGGGATCACCCGGATCGAGGCCGCCGCGTGAGCACCGCCCCCGCCACCCTGCGGCTGGAAGCCGAAGCGCTTGCGGGCCGACTGCCCCCGCTTCTGGCAGAGGCCGAGCATCTGGCGGCATCGGTCCTGCCGGGGGCGCATGGGCGGCGCCGGGCCGGACAGGGTGATGAGTTCTGGCAATACCGGTCCGCCACCGCGTCCGACCCGGCGGGGCGGATCGACTGGCGGCGTTCGGCCCGGTCGGACGCGCATTTCGTGCGCGAAACCGAATGGCAGGCGGCGCAGGCCGTCACGCTCTGGGTGGACCAGTCCCGCGCCATGGCGTTTTCGGGCGATCCGAAGCGCGCCGACAAGGCCGCCCGCGCGCGGCTTCTAGGGTTGGCGCTGGCGGTGCTGCTGTTGCGCGCGGGCGAACGCGTGGGCCTGATCCGCGACCCCGCCCCCCTGCCGCCGCGCACCGGCAAGGCGCATCTGGCCCCGCTGGCGCTGGCACTGGCAGGCGACGTGGACGCACGCGACTACGGCGCGCCGGGACTGGCGCTGTTGCCGTCGCATTCGCGGGCGGTATTCCTGTCGGATTTTCTGGGCGACCCGGACCCGGTGGAGGCGGCACTGGCCAGCGCCGCGGACCGCGGCGTGCGCGGCGCGCTGGTGCAGGTGCTGGACCCGGCCGAAGAGGCGTTTCCCTATGAGGGCCGCTCGATCTTCGAAAGCATGGGCGGAGCGCTGCGCCACGAAACCCTGCGGGCCGCCGACCTGCGCGCGCGCTACCGCGACCGGCTGGCGGCACGCAAGGATCGGCTGGACCGATTGTGCCGCCTGAGCGGGTGGCAGTTCATGTGCCACCACACCGACACGCCGCCCTCGGTGGCGCTGATGTGGCTGTGGCACGCGCTGGCCCCCGACGGGGCGCGCGGATGAAGGGGCGGCGGTGATGTTCCAGTTGGGCGCCATTGGGTTTGCGACCCCCGCGCTGCTGGCGGCGCTTGTAGCACTGCCGGTGCTGTGGTGGCTGTTGCGCGCCGTCCCGCCCGCACCGGTGATCCGCCGCTTTCCGGGCGTGGCGCTGCTGCTGGGTCTGAAGGACGAGGATCAGCAGACCGACAAGACCCCGTGGTGGCTGCTCCTTCTGCGCGCGCTGGCGGTGGCGGCGCTGATCCTGGGTTTCGCCGGGCCGGTGCTGAACCCGCAGCCCGAGCGTGCGGGCGACGGGCCGCTCTTGATCGTGACCGATGCAAGCTGGGCCAGCGCGCGCGACTGGCCGAATCGCGTGGAACGGATGGAGGAACTGCTGCTTGAGGCCGGGCGCGCCGGACGCGCGGTTGCGGTGGTGGCGCTGACCGACCTGCCCGAGGGCGACCTGCCGCTCCGCTCCGCCGATCACTGGGCCGGGCGGCTGGCCGGGATCGCCCCGCAACCCTGGGCGCCCGAGGCCGAGGCGGTCGCCGACTGGACCGCCGACCTGCCCGACGGGATCGAGACCTACTGGCTGTCGGACGGGCTGGCGCGCGACGGGCGCGACGCTCTGCTGGCGGAACTGGAAGCGCGCGGCCCGGTGACGGTGTTCGAGAGCGACAGCCCGATCCTCGCCCTGGCCGCGCCACAACTGGTCGAGGGCAGCCTGCGCCTCAACGCTCTGCGCGCCCCCGCGGGCGATGCCGCCGAGGCCGAGATCACCGCCATCGGCCGCGACCCGGCGGGCGTGGAGCGCGATCTGGCGCGCGGCACCGCCGAATTCGCCAGCGGCGAAAGCGTGGCGGAACTGGAGCTCGTGCTGCAACCGGAACTGCGCAACCGCATCACCCGTTTCCAGATCACGGGGAGCCGCAGCGCCGGTGCCGTGGCGGTGACCGATGACGCGCTGCAACGGCGCAAGGTGGCGCTGCTGACGGGGCGCGCGGGCGACGAGGGGCTGTCGCTGGTCTCGCCCTTCTTCTACCTGCGCCAAGCGCTGGGTCCGTTGGCGGAACTGACCGAAAGCCCCAGCATCGACGACCTGCTGCTGACCGCGCCGGATGTGCTGATCCTTGCCGATGTGGCCGCGCTGGGCGAGGTTGAATCCGCCATGGTGCAGGACTGGGTGGCCGATGGGGGTCTGCTCTTGCGCTTCGCCGGGCCGCGACTGGCCACCTCCGAAGTCAGCCGGGAAGAAGAGGACCCGCTGATGCCCGTGCGCCTGCGGCTGGGCGGGCGCACCGTGGGCGGCGCCATGAGCTGGGGCGAGCCGCGCGCCTTGCGCGATTTCGCCCCCGGATCGCCCTTCGAGGGGTTGCGTATCCCGTCCGACGTGACCGTGTCCAGCCAGGTGCTGGCCCAGCCGGACCCGGCGCTGGCGGACCGCACGATCGCCTCGCTCGCCGATGGCACGCCGCTGGTCACGCGCAAGTTCCTGGGCGACGGGCAGGTGGTGCTGGTCCACACGACCGCCAATGCCGACTGGTCCACGCTGCCGCTTTCGGGCCTGTTTGTCGAGATGCTGGAACGGCTGGCGGTCTCCACCCGCCCCGCGCAACCCGGCGCCGAGGAACTGGCCGGAACGGTCTGGACGCCCGAGCGGCTGATGGACGGTTTCGGCGAGTTGCGCGAGGCGGGCGACCGCGCCGGTGTGCCGGGCGAGGCGCTGGCCGAGCGCGCACCGGGACCGAAGACCCCGCCCGGGGTCTATGCCGGGCCGGGCGGGAGCCTGGCGCTCAACCTTTTCGATGATGCGGATACGGACATGACACCTGCAACATGGCCCGCGCGGATCCCCGTCGAGCGCGGCGGCGTGATCGGGGAAACCCGGCTGGCGGGCGCGTTCCTCAGCGCCGGGCTGGCGCTGTTGCTGGCCGATGTGCTGGCCGCGCTGTGGCTGGCGGGGCGGCTGTTCAGCAGCGGCGGCGCCGCTGCACGTGGCGCTGCGGCCGGGGTGCTGGCACTCGCGCTGCTGGCCCTGCCCGCGCCAGGTCTGGCCGATGAGGACGAGGCCGACGACCGGCTGGCGCTGCTGGCATCCAACAACGTGGTGCTGGCGCATGTCCTGACCGGCGACCGGCGCGTGGACGATGTGGCCCGCGCCGGGCTGCGCGGGCTGTCGCAGGCGCTTTACCGGCGCACCTCGATCGAACCGGATGACCCCATCGGCGTGGATGTGGAGCGCGACGAACTGGTGTTCTTCCCGTTCCTATACTGGCCGATCACCGAGGACACGCCGATCCCCTCGGACGCGGCACTGGCGCGGCTGAACCGCTACCTGCGCGGCGGCGGCATGATCATGTTCGACACCCGCGACGCGGAACTGGCCGGGCTGACCCGGACCACGCCCGCAGCACGGCGGCTGCAGGCCATCGCGCGCTCGCTGGACATCCCCCCGCTGGAGCCGGTGCCCTCGGATCATATCCTGATGCGCACATTCTATCTGATCGACGAATTGCCGGGGCGCTTCACGGGCCGCGACGTCTGGGTCGAAGCCGCGCCACCCGATGCCGAACAGGCCGAGGGGATGCCGTTTCGCAACCTCAACGACGGAGTGACGCCGGTGATTATCGGCGAACACGACTGGGCGTCGGCCTGGGCGGTGGATGCGCAGGGCGTGCCGATGCTGCCGGTGGGGCGCGGCATGGCGGGCGAGCGCCAGCGCGAGATCGCGCTGCGCTTCGGCGTCAACCTGATCACCCATGTGCTGACCGGCAACTACAAGTCCGATCAGGTGCATGTGCCCGCGCTTCTGGAAAGGCTGGGACAATGACCCCCACAGGCACGCAGATCATCCTCGACCCGCTGGTGCCCTGGCCGTTGCTGGTCGTGGCGGCGGCGGTGGTGCTGGCGATGGTGGCGCTGGCGCTGTGGCGCGGGCTGCCGGGCTGGTGGCTGCGCGGGCTGGCGGGGGTGGCGCTGGTGGCGGCCCTTGCCAACCCGGCGCTGCAGTCGGAGGACCGCGCGCCGCTGGAGGATATCGCGCTGGTGGTGGTGGATGAAAGCGCGTCGAACCGGCTGGGCATCCGCGACGAGCAGACGGCGCAGGCGCTGGCGCATCTGGAAGAGCGGGTCGCCCGACTGGGCGCCACCGAATTGCGCGTCGCCCGCGTGCCTGATGGCGCCCGCAACGAAGGCACGCAACTGCGCACCGTGCTGGCCGAAGCGCTGTCGGACATCCCGCGCGACCGGCTGGCAGGCGTCTTCGCGATCAGCGACGGGCTGGTGCATGACCTGGACACGGCAGTAGATCTGGACGCGCCCTTTCACCTGCTCAAGAGCGGCGAGGCCGATGACTGGGACCGGCGCCTGATCGTCAGGAACGCGCCCGCCTATGCGATCCTGGGCGAACCGGTGACCCTGACCCTGCGGGTCGAGGATCAGGGCGCCGTACCGCCCGATGCGGGCGACACCGCCACCGTCAACTACGCCATCAACGGCGAGGACATGCGCAGCGCCGAGGTGCCGCTGGATCAGGACATGGACATCCGCGTGACGCTGGACCAGGGCGGGATGAACGTGCTCCAGTTCGAGCTGGACGCGCCGGAGGGCGAGCTGACCGACCGCAACAACGCCGCCGTGGTGCAGATCAACGGGCTGCGCGACCGCCTCAGCGTGCTGCTGGTGTCGGGCGAGCCGAACGCGGGACAGCGGACCTGGCGCAACCTGCTGCGGTCGGACCCGTCGGTGGATCTGGTGCATTTCACCATCCTGCGCCCGCCGGAAAAGCAGGACGGGGTGCCGGTGAACGAGTTGTCGCTGATCGCCTTTCCCACGCGCGAATTGTTCGTGGACACGATCGACGAGTTCGATCTTATCATCTTCGACCGCTACAAGCGGCGCGGGATCCTGCCCAACGCCTATTTCGACAATATTCGCCGCTATGTGGAACAGGGCGGCGCGCTCTTGGTGGTGGGCGGGCCGGAACTGGCCGGGGCCGACAGCATCTGGCGCTCGCCACTGGGGCAGGTGTTTCCGGCGCATCCGACCTCGCGCGTGATCGAGCGCGGCTTCACGCCGCTGATCTCGGACCTGGGGGCGCGGCACCCGGTGACGGCCGGGCTGGAAAGCCATGCGCCCAATGGGGGCGACGGCGAGGGCCCCGGCTGGGGGCGCTGGTTCCGGCAGATCGACCTGCAACCGGATGTGGGGCAGGTGGTGATGGAGGGCGCCGAGGGCGCGCCGCTTCTGGTCCTGGACCGCGTGGGCGACGGGCGCCTGGCGCTGCTGGCCTCGGATCAGGCGTGGCTGTGGGATCGCGGCTATGAGGGCGGCGGGCCGCAACTGGAGCTGTTGCGGCGGCTGGGCCACTGGATGATGGGCGAGCCCGATCTGGAAGAGGAAGCGCTGACCGCCACAGCCGAGGGTCAGGTGATGACCGTGACCCGCCGGACGCTGGAGGACGAGGCCGCCCCGGTCACCGTGACCGCCCCCGACGGCAGCGAGACCGAGCTGGAGCTGGCCGAGGCCGCGCCGGGCGAATATCGCGCCACATGGGAGGCGCCGGATATCGGGCTCTACCGGCTGAGCGATGGCACGCTGGACGCGGTGATCGCATTGGGCCCCGCCGCACCGCGCGAGTTCGAGGAAACCATCGCCACGCGCGAGCGACTGGCGCCACTGGTCAACGCCACCCGCGGCGGCGTGGCGCGGATCGAAGAGGGCCTGCCCGACCTGCGCCAGGTGCGCGAGGGCCGCGCGGCGGCCGGGCGCGGCTGGCTGGGACTGACACCGCGCGACGCGCATGTGACCACAGACCTGCGCGTGGCGGCGCTACTCCCTGCCTGGGCATGGCTCCTGCTGGCCGCCGGTCTGGTGCTGAGCGCGTGGCTGCGCGAAGGGCGGCGCTGAGCGGTCAAGGGGGGCTCCCGCCCGTCGCCGGTGGCATCGAAGATGCCACCGCTCCCGTTGGGTCGGGCGCGCGCGATGCGCGCGCGGCGGCGATGGGGCAGCCAGGCTATCTGCCCTTGTCCGGGGCGTGCCATGTCACGCGATGAAGGCGCGGGGTGAGATGAACCGACGCTTCTCCGTCACTGCATCGGCATCTTGGCGCTGCGCATCACTTCGGATCGGGCCCTGCCTATGGGGCGTCAGCACTCCCGCGGGCTGGCAGCGCCGCAGACCTTGGACTTGCGATAGTGCCTTCGACCCTTGGCAGGGCGCGCTGCTGCACATGGATCTCCGCCTGATCGGATCCGCCGGCGACAACAGAACCCTGGCCCTGCCCCTGGCAGGGGC
>SKMI01000055.1 GCA_007121115.1 Paracoccaceae bacterium
CGGGGCGGGTGGCATGGGCCGTCACCTGCGCGCGCCGAACCGGCCCCGACCGCAGCGCGCGCGCGGCCGAGACCACGGGCCGGCCCAGCACACCCCCCGCCCCCAGCGTGATCAGACCGAACAGCCCCGCCAGCCCCAGCCGCTGCAGCGCTTGCGCCCGGTCGCGCAGCGGATCGAAGCTGTGGTGCGCCGGATTGTGCGGCAGATACCACAGGGTCGGCTGATCACCCGGCGCGGCGTGCCGCGTGACACCGCGCGGGGTTTGCCCGCGCTGGCGCCGCGTCTCCCCGGCCTCGGTGACAAAACTGTAATCCATCCCGTAGCGCGGACTGCGCCGGGGGTTGCCCTGTGTCACGTCATGTATCCGCACCTCGGTCTGCACGCCGGTCCGGAACAGCGTGTCCGCCGCCCGCAACTCGTCCAGCCCGCTGCGCGCCAGCGCCACCGTCATCATCAGCGGAATCGCCAGTATCAGGGCCGAGGGCCAGAAATGGCGCAGCAGGCCCAGGATCAGTTTCAGGTCGTCAGGCACGTTCGAGGGCCGCCATCGCAATCGCACCCTGTCACGTTACCAGAGGGGCCGCGCCGCGCCACCCCGCAGCCGGGGAGCACCACGCAACTGCCTCTCGATTCGGCAGATGGTGCAGCCCTGTGCCGCGCGCGGGGCGGCGGGGCGATGGCCTTCGGAGATCAGCCGGACCATACCGCCGCGCACGTCGATCACCGGCACGTCCATGCGCGGGGTCAGCAGCGCGGTTGCCTGCGCCGTCCGGTTACCGGTGCGGCAGATCAGCATCACCGGCTGGCCCGGGGCCAGATGCGGGCGCAGGGCTTCGGCAAAGCTGTCGGCGTCGGTGAAGGCCATCAGCAGCGCGTTCGGCAGCACCCCGGTCGGCACCCATTCCGCGGGGCGGTGGATATCGACCACAAGCGCCGAGGTTTCGGCCAGCGCTGCGGCAGTCAGCGCGGTGTAGAGCCGCTCCGCCCGCACCGGCAGCGCGGGCAGTTCCAGCGCAAGCGCCAGCATCAATGTCAGGTATCGCCGCATGTCCCGTCCCCGTTCCGGTACCGATTGCCGTCCCTTGTCAGATCGCGAGACATATGCCAGTCACCGCATGTGTTCGCCAATCGCATCCGCGTCGCCGCGGAATACATTTCGTCGCACCCACCCCAGCCTTGAGGCCCGCCATGTCCCGCCGCCCCCTGCCACCGCCCCTGCCGCAGCGCCCGCCGGGGCTTTGGCGCGACACGCCCCCGGCCCTGTTCCCGCCGCTGATGGGGCTTCTGGGGCTGGGGCTGGGCTGGCGCGAGGCGGCGCGGACCTTGGGCGCGCCGGCGGGGATCGGCGATCTGATCCTCGGCGCGGCGGCGCTGCTGTTCCTGTTCTGCCTGGTAGCCTGGGTATCGAAACCCTTGCGCCGCCCCGGGGTGGTGATCGAGGATCTTCGCATCCTGCCCGGGCGCGCGGGGCTGGCGGCGCTGGTGCTGTCGCTGTCGCTTCTGGCGGCGGCGCTGGTGCCCTTTGCGCCGGGGCTGGCCTGGGGGGTGCTGGCGATGTCGGTCATCGCCCATGCCGGGCTGCTGATACTGGTCGCCCGCGTCCTGATGACCGGCCCGCCCGAGGGCCGCGTGGTCACGCCGGTGTTCCACCTGTTGCTGGTCGGCCCGATCCTTCTGCCGTTGGCACTGATCCCGCTGGGCGCAACGGATCTGTCCCGCGCGATCCTCTGGGGCACCATTCCGCTGGCGCTGGCGATCTGGGCCATCAGCGCGGTGCAGCTGATCCGTCGTATCCCGCCCGCACCACTGCGCCCGCTGCTGGCGATCCACCTTGCGCCTGCCAGCCTGTTTGCCAAGGTGGCGACCATGCTGGGCCTGCCCGAACTGGGCATGGCGGCGGCAGCGCTGGGGGCGCTGATCCTGCTCGCGCTGCTCCTCAGCACGCGCTGGCTGACCGAGGCCAGGTTCACCCCGCTCTGGGGAGCCTTTACCTTTCCGATGGCAGCCTTCGCCACCGCGCTGTTGAGCATCTCGGGCGGCGACGGGCTGGAGGGCATCCTTGGCGGGCTGCTGCTGGTGGCGGCCACGCTGGCCATCCCGGCCATCACCTACAAGGTGCTGAACGCCTGGGCGCAGGGCAAGCTGGCGGCGAAGACCAACGCCGCGGTCGCCTGACCACCGGCTGCCACAGGCACCAACGGAGCGCCCCAGCGGGGGCGCGACCTTTCGCGTGCGGCCGCAAGGCCGCTCCGCTTGATAGCAGGGTCAGAAGTGCAGCGCGCGGCCGTAGGCGTCGAGCACCGATTCGTGCATCATCTCGGACAGTGTGGGGTGCGGGAAGACGGTTTCCATCAGTTCCGCCTCGGTGGTCTCCAGCGTGCGGCCCACCACATAGCCCTGGATCAGTTCGGTGACCTCGGCCCCCACCATATGCGCGCCCAGCAACTCGCCGTTGCCCTCGTCGAAGATGGTCTTGATCATTCCCTCCGGCTCGCCCAGCGCAATCGCCTTGCCATTGCCGATGAAGGGGAAGCGGCCGACCTTGACCTTGTGGCCCTTTTCCTTCGCCTGCGCCTCGGTCAGGCCGACGCTGGCCACCTGCGGGTGGCAATAGGTGCAGCCGGCGATCGCGTCGGGCTTCACCGGGTGCGGGTGCCCGCCGGCGATCATCTCGGCCACCATCACGCCCTCATGGCTGGCCTTGTGCGCCAGCCAGGGCCCGGCCACCAGATCGCCGATGGCCCAGACGCCCTTGACCCCGGTGCGGCAGTATTCATCGGTCACCACATGGCCGCGGTCGACCTTGACGCCCAGCGCCTCCAGCCCCAGCCCCTCGGTGTTGGCCTTGATCCCCACGGCGGAAATCACCGTGTCGAAGTCGTGCTTTTCGGTCTTGCCGCCGGTCTCGATATGCGCGGTGACCTTGCCCTTGGCGCGGTCCAGCTTCTTGACCATGGATTTCGCCATGATCTTCATGCCCTGCTTCTCGAACGCCTTCCTGGCGAAGGCACTGATCTCGGCGTCTTCCACCGGCAGGATCCGGTCCATCACCTCCACCACCGTGGTCTCGGCGCCCAGCGTGTTGAAGAAGCTGGCAAACTCGATCCCGATCGCGCCGGAGCCGATGACCAGGAGCTTCTTGGGCATCCGCTTGGGCTCAAGCGCGTGCTTGTAGGTCCAGACCAGATCGCCATCGGCCTCCAGTCCCGGCAGTTCGCGCGCCCGCGCACCGGTGGCCAGGATGATGTCCGGCGCGGTCAACTCCTCGGTCCCCTTGTCGGTCTTGACCGTGACCTTGCCCGGGCCGGGCACGCTGCCCGCGCCCATCACCACATCGACCTTGTGCTTCTTCATCAGGTGGCCGATGCCGCTGGTCAGTTGCCCCGCCACCTTGCGCGAGCGCTTCACCACGGCGTCCAGGTCGTAGCCGATCCCCTCGGCCTTCAACCCGAAGTCCTTGGCCCGGTGCATCAGGTGAAACACCTCGGCCGAGCGCAGCATGGCCTTGGTGGGAATGCAGCCCCAGTTCAGGCAGATGCCGCCCAGATGCTCGCGCTCGACGATGGCGACCCTTTTGCCCAGCTGGCTGGCCCGGATCGCGGCCACATAGCCGCCCGGCCCTGCCCCGATCACAATGACATCATACGATTTGGCCGCCATGGACGCCTCCCTGAAGAATTGGTTTGGCATTAAACCAATTCCGGGAACCGTGCAACGTCGGCGGGTATGAACAAGGTCATACCCGCCCTGTGCCCTGCGAATGACAATCGCCCGGGGCGCGCAAGCCCGGGCGGTGTCAGGCCGCGACCTGCAATTCGCGCACGACCTCGCCATAGCCGCCGCGCTGCAGGAACGTGTCCTCGTCCGGGGTGTTGGCGCGGGAAAGCGCCGCGTTGCGGTAGGGAAAGCGCCCGAAGTCGCGGATCACCTGCCGGTGGGCGCGGGCATGAAGCAGGTTCTGCATCCCCGTTTCCGGCATCCGGGTCAGGAACATGCGCACGCAGCGGTCCTGATCGAACGGGCTTTCCGAGTGCATCAGCGGCAGGTAGAAGAACTGCCGCTGCGGCTCGGCGATCTGCATGTCCAGCTTGTGATGACACGCCCGGATCGCCGCCCGAAGCGCCAGCGCATCGGTGGCGAAAGCCCTGGCCTCGCCGCGGAACATGTTGCGCGGGAACTGGTCGGTGACGATCAGATAGGCCAAAGCCCCCTGAGGGTTGCTTTGCCAGTGCCCCAGCCCGTCGCGCGCGGCGTATTCCCAAAGACCCAGGAACCGCTCCCGGATCGTTGCATCAAGGTCGGAATTGACCTCATACCAGCCCTTGGGCCCCACCTCATCAAGCCAGAACCGCAGGACTGTCTTCGCGGTGTCCATCTTTGCCTCCTGTGCGACGCCACCTGAAAAAAGCGTGCCACTGCGCGCGTTTCTACGCAAGAATCAGGCAACGCCATCGGCGGCAAGTCGCGCACGCCTGCTCGGATTGTGACCTTTCGGTGACGGATCAGCGCTCCGGTTCATCGCCCTGCGCTTCGATCGCGGCCTCATAGGCCACCGCTGTGGTGCCCGGGGTAACCGCCGTGTAGCTGCCGGTATGGTCGACCGAAGGCGCCGGACGGCGCGTCATCCGCCAGCCCGCGTAAAGCGTCAGCAGCCCGCAGAGCAGCCCGATGTACAGGAAGAACCCCGCCGGACCGATCAGCGCCATGATCCAGCCGATGATCAGCGGCCCTACCACCGCGCCAAGGCCGTTGACGAACATCAAGCCGCCCGAGGCCGCGGCCATGTCGTCATGCTCCAGATAATCGTTGGTATAGGCCAGCAGCAGCGAATAGAGCGGGTTCGACACGCCACCGATCACCATGGCCACACCCAGAAGCGCCGTGAACCCCAGCGGCAGCATGGCGGCCGCCAGACAGGCCAGCGCGCCCACTGCCGCCACGCCCAGGATCAGTTGCCGCCGATCCATCCGGTCCGAAACCCAGCCGATGGGATACTGGAACACCAACCCGCCGGTGTAGATGGCCGCAACGAAGGTGGTGATTTCCAGCACCGACAGCCCGGCAATCCCGCCCCAGACCGCCGCCATGCCGAATAGCGCCGCAAAAACGCCCCCCATCAGGAAGATGCCCACCACCCCCAGCGGAGAGACCTGATAGAGGCGCAAGAACCCCATCCGCTTGGTACTGCCGAACGCGGGCGCCGGGCTGATCGACAACAGGATCGGGGTGAAAGCCAGCGAAACCAGCACGGACGGGACCACGAAGAGCATGAAACCCGCCGGATCGGCGAGATTCACCAGCCCCTGCGCCGAAATGATCCCCGCCATCTGCACGATCATGTAAAGCGACAGCGTCTGCCCGCGCGTGTCATTGGTGGCGGTGTTGTTCAGCCAGCTTTCGGCGGTCACATAGACGCCCGCAAAGCAAAAGCCGATCAGCACCCGCAGCCCTGCCCAGGCGATCCAGTCCGGCACCGCCGCATAGAGCACGAGGATTGCCGAGATCAGCGAGCCCAGCGCCGCAAAGACCCGCACATGACCCACGCGCCGGATCAGTTCGGGCGCCATGCGCGAACCGAACAGGAAGCCCAGGAAATAGGCCGACATGACGATCGACATCTGCTGCGTGCTGAACCCTTCCAGCCCGCCACGAATGCCCAGAAGCGTGCCCTGGATCCCGTTGCCGATCATCAGCAGCAGCATCCCCAGCAAGAGCGGCCACGAGGCCAAGAAGACGCGGATCATTCCCTGTGTTCCTTCATTGGGCGGCGCGCGGCATGTCGGCGCCAGCGATAAGGGCTTGCAATAGGCCGGTCTGTCATCTCCGCGACCTCAGGCGGCGGATCACGGGTCGGTTTCGGACGCGCTCTCGGGCGGGATCAGCAGCGAGGCGTCCCCATAGGAAAAGAATCGATACCCGCTTTCGATGGCATGATCGTAAACCCGGCGGATGCGGTCCCGGCCCATCAGCGCCGAGACCAGCATCAGGAGCGTCGATTTCGGCAGGTGGAAGTTGGTCATCAGCGCATCGGTCACGCGAAAGCGGTAACCGGGTGTGATGAAGATGTCGGTCTCGCCGGTCCAGGCGCTCAGCGTGCCGTCCGCGGCCGCGGCGCTTTCGATCAGCCGCAGCGCAGTGGTGCCCACGGGGATGATCCGCCCGCCCGCCGCGCGGGTTGCGTTGATCTGATCCGCCGCATCGGCGCTGATCCTACCCCATTCGGCGTGCATCCGGTGGGCGGTCACGTCATCACTCTTGACCGGCAGGAAGGTGCCCGCGCCGACGTGCAGCGTCACCTCGGTCATGGCCACGCCGCGCGCGCGCAGGGCGGCCAGCAATTCCGCGTCGAAATGGAGCGAGGCCGTGGGCGCGGCCACGGCGCCCGCGTGGCGGGCGAATACGGTCTGGTAATCCTGCATGTCCTGCGCATCGGCGGGGCGGCGGGCGGCGATATAGGGGGGCAGCGGCATGCGCCCTGCCTCGGCCAGCGCGGCGTCGAACTCCGGGCCGGCCCGGTCGAAGTGGAGCACGGCATCCTCGGCGCCGCGGTCGGTCACGCGCGCCAAGAGCCGGTCCGAGAACACCACCCGGTCACCTTCGCGCAGCTTGCGGAGCGGGCGGGCCAGCACGCGCCACGCCCCGTCCGGCAGGGGCGCGATCAGGGTCACATCCACGCCGGCTTCGATCATGCCCTCGGCACACTCGCGCAGCCGCCGTCCCGAAAGCTGCCCCGGAATCACCCGCGTGTTGTTCAGCACCAGCCGGTCACCGGGGCGCAGGAGCGACGGCAGGTCGCGCACATGGCGGTCGGCCAGCGCGTCACCATCGGCCACCAGCAACCGCGCCGCAGGGCGCGGATGCACCGGTCGCGTGGCGATCAGATGCTCGGGCAGGTCGAAATCGAAATCGGACAGACGCATCAGGGGCAGGCTCCGGGGCATGCAGCGCACGGGCTTTAACTCCGCCGTGCTTCCCCTACAACGAGGATTCAATCAACCACGAGTGAGGATCAGACCATGCCCGAGATCGGCGCAACCGCCCCGGATTTCACCCTGCCCCGCGACGGCGGCGAAACGCTCACCCTGTCGGCCCTGCGCCCGTCCAAGGTGGTGCTGTATTTCTACCCCAAGGACGACACCTCGGGCTGCACCAAGGAGGCGATCGGCTTCACCGAAG
>SKMI01000361.1 GCA_007121115.1 Paracoccaceae bacterium
ACCCGCGCCGTGGTCCTGATCGGCGAGATCGGCGGCACCGAGGAAGAGGCGGCGGCGGAATACCTGCGCGGGAGTGATTTCGGCAAGCCGGTGATTGCGCTGGTGGTGGGGCGCCACGCCCCGGCGGAAAGGCGCATGGGCCACGCGGGTACGCTGGCCATGCTGGGCGCACGCAGCGCCGCGCAAAAGGCGCAGATCCTGACCGATGCCGGGGTGCTGCTGGCGCGTGATGCCGACGACGTGGCCCCCATGGTGCAGCGGGCGCTGGCTGGGGGCTGAGCTGGCGCGCCTTGCGGGGTGGCACTCCCGTGCCGGCTGCGCGATGCTGCGCCGCGTGATGTAACAGCTTCTGGAGAGCCCATGACCACCCTTCCCGAAACCATGCGCGTGATCGAAATGCCGGAACCCGGCGGCCCCGAGGTGCTGACCCCGGGCGAGCGGGCGACCCCGAAACCGGGCGCGGGCGAGGTGCTGGTTCGGGTGACCGCCGCCGGGGTGAACGGCCCCGATCTGGTGCAGCGGCGCGGGCACTATCCGCCGCCCAAGGGGGCCTCGGACCTGTTGGGGCTGGAAGTGTCGGGCGAGGTGGTGGCGCTGGGCGACGGCGTGGACCGCTGGGCCTTGGGCGACCGGGTGGTGGCGCTGACCAATGGCGGCGGCTATGCCGAATTCGTGGCTGTGGATGCGGGCCATTGCCTGCCGGTGCCCGAGGGCGCGGAAGAAGTCGACGCCGCCGGGCTGCCCGAGACCTATTTCACCGTCTGGAGCAACGTCTTCTTCAACCAGACCCTGCCCGAGGGCGGGCGCTTTCTGGTCCACGGCGGCGCGGGCGGGATCGGATCGACCGCCATCCAGCTTGGCGTCGCCATGGGGCTGGAGGTGCTGACCACGGTCGGCGGGCCGGAAGAGGCCGCGTTCTGCCGGGACCTGGGTGCCGCGCGCTGCATCGACTTCCGCGAAGAGGATTTCGTCGCCATCACCCGCGAGGCCGGGGGCGCCGATGTGATCCTGGACATCATCGGCGGCGACTATGTCGAGCGCAATATCAAGGCCGCGCGTCACGACGCGCGGATCATCCAGCTGGCGTTCAACGGCGGGTCCAAGGTGTCGCTCAACCTGATGCCGGTGATGCTGAAGCGGCTGGTCTATACCGGATCGACCCTGCGTTCGCGCCCGGATGCGTTCAAGACGGCGGTGGCGCGTGATCTGGAGGCGCAGGTCTGGCCGCTTTTCGCCCGCGGCGCGCTGCGCCCGGTGACCCACACCACCCTGCCGCTGGAGCAGGCGGGCGAAGCCCACGCGATGATGGAAAAGGCCGCGCATCGGGGCAAGATCCTGCTGCGCCCCTGACCCCGGCCGCAGCTTGTCCGATCTGCATTTGATGTCAGGATCCCGGCCGCCCGGGGCGGTAATCGTGCATGGTCCCTGCCCGCGACATCCGGTCGCAGAAAGCCGGGAGGGCGGCTCCGAATCCGGTTGACATTTATATGGTATGCCACATACCTTGAGATCAGTGAGCGAGGAGCCGCATGCAGATTTGCACGCAAATGGACAGCGCAAGTGACCCGGCGGGGCCCAACGGGCCGCTCCCGGCGCCGTCGCGGACGGGTTTTCGTGGCCCTTTGTCACAATGTATGCCACGGCATATTTCCGTCGCGTGCCATTGCTGGCATACTTCCGACCATATTCTGGCGCGGAGGTAGACAATGGCAGGCGGTGTGAAGCTCGAGCGCGTGGCGATCAATTTCACCTTGAAGGATCACATCTACGATGCGTTGCGATCGGCGATCCTCGAGATGGACATCTACGAGCCTGATGCCGACCTGCGGCTGGACGAGCGCAAGATCGCCGACCAGCTTGGGGTGTCGCGCACCCCCATCCGCGAGGCGCTGGCCCGGCTGGAGCAGGACGGGTTCGTCGAAATCCAGCCGCGCAAGGGGGTCTTTGTCCGGCGCAAGGCGCTGGACGAGGTGCTGGAAATGGTTGTGGTCTGGGCGGCGCTGGAAAGCATGGCCGCGCGGCTGGCGGTGGAGCGGGCGACCGACGCCGAATTCCGCGCCCTGCGCCGCTTCGCGCTCAAGGCCTGCGAGGATGGCGAGGGCGCGCGGCTGGCCGAGTATTCGGACAAGAACATCGCCTTTCACCAGCGCATCCTGGAATTGTCCAAATGTGCGCTCCTGCTGAGCACGGCGAATGACCTGTTCATGCACATGCACGCGGTGCGCCGCCGCGCCATGGGCGAAGGCGACCGGATGCGCCGGTCGGTGGTGGATCACATGAACATCATCGAGGCGCTGGAATCGCGCGATGCCGATCTGGCATCGCGGCTGGTGCGGGAGCATACGCTGCGCCTGCATGACCATATCCGTCGCACCTGGCTGAAGCTGGAGGAGCTTGGCCGCAGGGCGGGGGCGCCGGAAGGGGGCAATATGGAGCCCATGCGCGCGGGCTGAGCCTGCCGGGCGTGGAGGGACTGTCCCGGCGGAAACCGGGGCAGGACCAGTATTGAAGTGTCTGCCGCGCCGCTTGCGTGGCGGCACGCGGAGAGGGGGATTGTCGTGATCCGGGCGGTGGAACGCCCGCGTGACCGTGGTGCAAAGGTGCGGCACGGGCCGGGAGCGTCTGTCCGAAGGGAGCCTTCAGGCCCCCGCCCCGAGCGAAGTTCATGACGCGCGCCTTCGGGATAGGGCGCGCAGGGAGACAGAACAGGAGAAGCACGATGTCGATGGCTGTGGCAGAGCGCGAGAACGACGCGGGCGACGATACTGGAGAGCTGACCGACGGCTTCCATCTGGTGATCGATGCCTTGCGGCTGAACGGGATCAACACGATTTATGGCGTCCCGGGCATCCCGGTGACCGATCTGGGTCGGCTGGCGCAGGCGCGGGGGATGCGGGTGATCTCGTTCCGGCATGAACAGCACGCCGGCTACGCGGCCTCGATCGCCGGATACCTGACCCAGACGCCGGGCGTGTGTCTGACGGTCTCGGCGCCCGGGTTCCTGAACGGGCTGACAGCGTTGGCCAATGCCACCACCAACTGTTTCCCGATGATCCTGATCTCGGGGTCGTCCGAGCGCGAGATCGTGGACCTGCAGAAGGGCGACTACGAGGAGATGGACCAACTGGCCATCGCCAAGCCGCTGTGCAAGGCCGCCTATCGCATCCTGCACGCCGAGGATATCGGCCTGGGCGTGGCGCGGGCTATCCGCGCCGCCGTCACGGGGCGCCCGGGCGGGGTCTATCTGGACCTTCCGGCCAGCCTGCTGGGGCAGGTGATGGACGCGGTGAAAGGCGAGCAGTCGCTGATCAAGGTGGTGGACCCGGCGCCCGCGCACCTGCCGTCCGAGGCGGCGCTGAACCGCGCGCTCGACACGCTCAAGGCCGCCAAGAAGCCGCTGATCATCCTGGGCAAGGGCGCTGCCTATGCGCAAGCCGATGACACCATCCGCGAGTTCGTGGAAAAATCCGGTATCCCCTACCTGCCGATGAGCATGGCCAAGGGCCTTCTGCCCGATGACCATCCGCAATCTGCGGGCGCCGCACGGTCGCTGGCGTTGAAGGAAGCGGACACCGTGATGCTGATTGGCGCGCGGCTGAACTGGCTTCTGTCGCACGGCAAGGGCAAGGCTTGGGGCACCGCGCCCAAGCGCTTTGTCCAGATCGACATCGACGCGCGCGAGATGGACAGCAACGTGCCCATCGACGCGCCGCTGGTCGGCGATATCGCCTCGACCGTGGCGGCGCTGAACGCGCGCATGAGCGGGGACTGGGAAAAGGCGCCTTCGGACTGGATGGACCAGATCGCCGCCAAGCGCGATGCCAACGTGGCCAAGATGGCGCCCAAGCTGATGAACAACGCCGTGCCGATGGATTTCCACGGCGCGCTTGGCCAGGTGAAGCGGGTGATCAGGGAGAACCCGGACACGATTTTCGTCAATGAAGGCGCCAACACGCTGGATTTCGCCCGCGCCATCGTGGACATGTACAAGCCACGCAAGCGGCTGGACGTGGGCACCTGGGGCGTGATGGGAATCGGGATGGGCTTTTCCGTCGCCGCCGCCGTGGAAACCGGCCACCCGGTGCTGGCCGTGGTCGGCGACAGCGCCTTCGGCTTTTCGGGGATGGAGGTGGAAACCGCCTGCCGCTACAATCTGCCGGTCTGCATCGTGGTGTTCAACAACAACGGCATCTACCGCGGCACCGATGTGAACCCCACCGGCGGCCCGGACGTGGCGCCCACGGTGTTCGTCAAGGACTCGCGCTATGACCAGATGATGACGGCCTTTGGCGGGGTTGGCGTGCACGCGACCAGCACGGACGAGCTGTATCGCGCCATGTCCGAAGCCATTGCCTCGCGCAAGCCGACGCTGATCAACGCGGCGATCGACGAGGCCGCGGGCACCGAAAGCGGCCGGATCGGCAATCTGAATCCGCAAAGCGTGGTCGGCAAGAAGAAATAAGGGCCGCCGGTCCGGTCGTTGCCTGCGACCGAACCGCCCCCTGAACCGATGGAGTTTCCGATGAAGGCACTCGAAGGCGTCAAGATCCTGGACTTTACCCATGTCCAGTCCGGCCCCACCTGCACCCAGCTCCTGGCCTGGCTGGGCGCCGATGTGATCAAGGTGGAGCGTCCCGGCGTGGGCGATGCGACCCGCAAGCAGCTGGTGGACAAGCCGGGCGCCGACAGCCTGTATTTCACCATGCTCAACCACAACAAGCGCTCGATCGAGCTGAACTCCAAATCCACCGAGGGCAAGGAGGTTCTGACCAAGCTGATCGAAAGCTGCGATGTGCTGGTGGAAAACTTCGCCCCTGGCGCGCTGGACCGCATGGGCTTCGGCTGGGAGCGCATCCAGGAAATCAATCCGCGGATCATCATGGCCTCGGTCAAGGGGTTCGGACCGGGCCGCTATGAGGACTGCAAGGTCTACGAGAACATCGCGCAATGCGCGGGCGGCTCGGCCTCGACCACCGGCTGGCGCGAGGATCGCCCGCTGGTCACGGGCGCGCAGATCGGCGATTCGGGCACCGGGCTGCACCTGGCGCTGGGGATCGTCGCGGCGCTCTACCAGCGCACCAACAGCGGGCGCGGCCAGCGCGTGCTGGCGCCGATGCAGGACGGGGTGCTGAACCTCTGCCGCGTGAAGTTGCGCGACCAGCAGCGGCTGGATGCCGGGCCTCTGGAAGAGTATTCGCAATTCGGCGAGGGCATCCCCTTCGGCGATGCGGTCCCGCGCGCGGGCAACGACTCGGGCGGCGGTCAGCCCGGTCGCATCCTGAAGTGCAAGGGCTGGGAGGATGATCCCAACGCCTACACCTATTTCATCACCCAGGCCGCCGTCTGGGACAAGGTCTGCGACGTGATCGGCAAGCCCGAGTGGAAGGAGCACCCCGATTACGCCACGCCGAAGGCGCGTCTGCCACGGCTGAACGAGATCTTCGGCGCGATCGAGGACTGGACCATGACCAGGACCAAGTTCGAGGTCATGGACATCTGCAACCCGCTGGGCATTCCGGTGGGGCCGATCCTGAGCATGAAGGAAATCGCCGAGGATCAGGACCTGCGCAAGACCGGCACGCTGGTCGAGGTCGATCATCCAGAGCGCGGCCCTTATCTGAGCGTCGGCTGCCCGATCAAGCTGTCGGACAGCCCGGTGGAGGTCGAGCGCTCGCCGCTTCTGGGCGAACACACGGTCGAGGTGCTGCGCGACGTGCTGGGCTATGACGGCGACGCGCTGGCGCGGATCCTCGACTCCGGCGCGGTGGGCGAAGCCAAGATGGCCGCCGAATAAGACAGCGGCGGTTGGCGCGGAGGAGCGCGCCGCCGCTGAAGAACGGCCTCTCCCGGCCCGGTCAGGGCCGAGGGTAGGGCGGCACCGGCTGACGTTCAACGGCCGGTCGCGACGAAAGAAAAACGGGAGGAGGGAACATGCGGATAGTGGTTCACGGCCAGCAGGCGTTCGGCAAGGCGGTGCTGGAGCGGCTGCTGGAGCGGGGCGAGGATGTTGTGGCCGTCTGCTGCGCGCCCACCAAGGAAGGCAAGCCCGAGGACCCGCTGGCGGAACTGGCGCGCGAGAAAGGCCTGCCGCTGCACCAGCCCGCCTCGTGGAAGACGCCCGAGGCGCTGGAACTCATGCAGTCCTTCGACGCCGATGTCTGCCTGATGGCCTATGTGCTGCTTTTCGTGCCCGAAGCCGTGCGCGACGCACCCCGCTTCGGCACCTTCCAGTATCATCCGTCGCTGCTGCCCGAACATCGCGGGCCAAGCTCGATCAACTGGCCGATCGCGATGGGCAAGACCCGCACCGGACTGACCATCTTCTGGCCGGATGACGGCTTGGACGAGGGCCCGATCCTTCTGCAGAAAACCTGCGAGATCGGCCCGGATGAAACGCTGGGCGACGTCTATTTCAACAAGCTCTTCCCCTTGGGTGTGGATGCGATGCTGGAATCGCTCGATCTGGTCAAGGCGGGGGTGATCCTCAAGCACGATCAACGGCTTGAGGATGGTTCTTACGAAAGCTGGTTCAAGAAGGACCTGGCACGGATCGATTGGTCCAGGCCCGTGGCCGAGGTCTACAACACCATCCGCGCTGCCAACCCCGCCCCCGGCGCCTGGACGACCCGTGGCGGCGAGGAGGTGTCGATTTTCGACAGCGCGCGCGCCGAGGGCGACGGGACACCCGGCACGGTGGTTTCGGTCTCGGATGACGGGGTGCTGGTGCAGGGCAACGGCGGGCGCATCCTGATCAAGCGCGTGCGCCCCAAGGGCGCGGGCAAGCAACCGGCGGCGGAGTGGGCCGCAGCGGCGGGCGTGCGCGAAGGCACCACGCTCGGCGGTTGATCAGCGGTTGGGCGGATCATGCCCGGTGGACGCCGGGCCACGACACACGAGGGACGTTGAGGGAGGAACCCATGTCCGAGTTCAAGACCGACATCGAGATAGCGCGTGCGGCGTCGAAGAGGCCGATTCAGGAGGTTGGTGGGAAGCTGGGGATCCCGTCGGAGCATCTTTTGCCCTTCGGGCATGACAAGGCGAAGGTTTCG
>SKMI01000330.1 GCA_007121115.1 Paracoccaceae bacterium
AGGAAGTGATAGGCGGCAACGGCATCGGGTGACTGCGCATTCAGGGCACGAAAGGCGGTCAACTGGTTGCTCAGCACATCAAAGACAAGCCGCGCATCCGCCTCGGGATCATTGACATGGCCCGACAGCAATTGCCCGTTATGGTAGTGCTTGACCAGATGGTGATAGGGGTTGCGCGGAAAGGCGAGCGGATTGAGCCAGAGCGTGTCGATCGGTGCCTGCGCGAGCCCTTCCAGCCTCGGGCGAAGAGCCACGAGATGCAGCAGGTCATGGCGCAGGATGTTGTGACCGATCAGATGCCGTGCATCCCCCAGCGCAGTCTCCAGCTGATCAAGCGCTGCCGGAATACCGACGTCCTTGCCGCGAATTACATCACTCTGTCCACCATGGACTGCAGCGAAATCGAATACGCGCGCGGTCCTCGGATCAACCTCGATGTCAAATGACACACAGGCCTTGAGGAACAGGTCGCGTGGATGGACAGTCTCTGACAGGGTTACACCGGGGATGTTATTCAAACTATTGATCTATTTGATCCGTTGCAGCGCCTTGGGTCAAGCGTGGCCGATCTGGAGTATGCGCGGCGTCGATCACCTCCTGCCGTTGGTGATCTGATCAGACTACTTTCTGCGCGAGCATGATGCGCGGCAGAGGGGGTGGATTTGGAGCAAGACAGCAATAAGGGCGTCCATTTGACGGCTCGACCAGCGGTGCGGTTTCCCGGCTGGATGTGATCGAGGGGCCGAGCGGGCGGCGGCTGTGGTCGACGGCGGAGCGGGCACGGCGCATGCGCGGACGGGGCGACCGGGATACCATCCGGCCATTCTGCTGAAGCTGTTCATCCATGGCTATCTGAACCGGGTCCCGTCCAGCCGTAGGCTGGAGCGTGAGGCGGGCCGTAATGTCGAGGTGATGTGGCTGCTCGGGCGGTTGGTGCCGGACCACAAGACGATCGCGGAATTCCGGCGCGATAACGGGGCCGCTATCCGCAGGACCTGCGCACAATTCGTGGAGCTGTGCCGCCGCATCGGCGCGCTGAAGGGCGACTGCGTGGCCATCGACGGGAGCAGGTTCAAGGCGGTCAACAACCGTGACAAGAGTTTCACCAAAGGCAAGATCACCAGCCGCCTTGCGCATCTGGAGGCCGATGTTGACCGCTACATCACCGAGATGGTGCGCATTGACCGGCAGGAAACAGGCGAAGCGCGGGCCGAGAAGGTCGCGCATCTGGCGCAGCGATACGGGCGGCTCAAGCAGGAAATCGCGAAGCTCAAGGCGATGGGTGAGGCGCTGGCCGATGCGCCGGATGGCCAGATATCCCTGACCGACTCCGATGCGCGAGCCATGGCCACCAGCGCGCGCAACAGTGGGCTCGTGGGCGACAATGCGCAATGCGCCGTGGACACCGAGACCCACATCATCGTCACGCATGATGTGACCAACAAGGGCTTCGACCGTGACCGGCTCAGCCCGATGGCGCTTGCGGCCAAGGAGGCGCTTGGGCGCGACACGCTGCATGCCCTGGCTGAAAGGGACAATTACAGCGGCGTCGAGACCGTTGCCTGCGACAAGGCTGGCATCACGGTGACCACGCCTCGCCCCGTGACCTCGGGCAATCGCAAGAAAGGCATGTATGTGACGGCTGAATTCAAAGCTGTCAGCACTCTTGCCGACCACCTCCTCCCGGCTGAGGGAGGCTTGCCGCGGCGCCCAGCAGGTTCCTGCACGTTCCGGCGAACCTGAAGACAGGAGCCGCCGTTGCATCAACACCGTGGCAGATCATGCGACATCATGCTGAGCCGAAAGTAGCGCCGGGATTCAGCGCGCGCTCTCCTTCATAAGAAAGAGTAGCGGGCCCCGCCCGAACCATCGCGGCATGGTTAAACCCCCGCGGAAAATTTGTGCACTTCCCCCGAAATCGCACCGATAGATATCAACCCATCGCAACACCGGCGCCTTGGACCGGCGAAAACTCGGTGCGCGCTTCACCTCACGCACGTCGGCGTGATGATCGCGGTGGTTTGAACAGAACCCACAAACATGCCCTGGGCACCGTTCCAACGCATGAGCGGACCATAGGCATCAACTTGTCTGAACCGATGTCGAAGGGGACTTCGGAACACTTCGGTACTTCTCTGGCGAGCTCCCCCGCCGCATGCCGTTTCATCACAGGAGAAAAACACATGACGAAAACCAGACTTCTCGCCTCTGCGGCCGCGGTGGCTGTGCTGACCGCAGGGCCCGCCTTCGCAGATTGCACGATCAAGGTCGGGGTGCTTCATTCACTGTCAGGCAGCATGGCGATTTCGGAAACGACGCTGCGCGACGTGATGCTCATGCTGGTCGAACAGCAGAACGATGCCGGCGGCCTGCTGGGCTGCGAACTGGAAGCGGTGGTTGTGGACCCTGCCTCGGACTGGCCGCTGTTTGCGGAACTGACGCGACAGTTGATCACCGTGGACGAGGTCGACGTGATCTTCGGCGCCTGGACCTCGGTGGCGCGCAAGGCGGTTTTGCCGGTGCTGGAAGAGCTCAACGGCCTGATGTTCTACCCGGTTCAGTATGAAGGCCAGGAAAGCTCGCGCAACGTGTTCTACACCGGCGCCGCGCCCAACCAGCAGGCGATCCCGGCGGTGGATTACTTCCTGGAGGAACTGGGCGTCGAAAGCTTCGCGCTGCTGGGCACCGACTACGTCTATCCGCGCACCACGAATGCGATTCTCGAGGCCTATCTGATCGACGCCGGCATCGACCCCGAGGATATCTTCGTCAACTACACACCCTTTGGCCATTCCGACTGGTCCACCATCGTGTCCGACGTCGTGGCGATGGGCGCGGGCGGCAAGCAGGTGGGCGTAATTTCCACCATCAATGGCGATGCGAATGTGGGCTTCTACACCGAACTCGCCGCCCAGGGCATCGACAGTTTCGACCTGCCGGTGGTGGCCTTCTCGGTGGGTGAGGAAGAGCTTTCGGGCCTCGATACCTCGCGTCTGGTCGGCCATCTGGCGGCGTGGAACTACTTCATGTCCGCCGATACCGAGGCCAATGACGAATTCATCGCCGCATGGCATGACTTCATCGGCGATGAAAGCCGCGTGACCAACGACCCGATGGAGGCGCATTACATCGGCTTCAACATGTGGGTAAACGCGGTCGAGGAGGCCGGCACAACCGATGTCGATGCCGTGCGCGAGGCGATGTGGGGCCAGGAATTCCCCAACCTGACCGGCGGCATGGCGGTGATGAACCCCAATCATCACCTCTCGAAACCCGTGCTGATCGGCGAGATCCGCGCCGATGGCCAGTTCGACATCATCAGCCAGACCGAGGAAGTCGCGGGTGGGGCCTGGTCGCCCTTCCTCCCGGAAAGTGCCAACCTGACCAGCGACTGGCAGGCGCTCGAATGCGGAATGTATGACACCGCGACCGAGACCTGCGTGCAGCTGACCTCGAACTACTGAGCACTGCCTGGGCAGGGGGCCAAGGCGCCCCCTGCCCCCCCACTTCCCGAGAGATATGCCATGCCGCGCCCCGCCCTGATCGCGACCCTTGCGCTGTGCCTGATCATCCTGTGGCCTCCGACGCCGCTTGCCGCGCAAACCGACACGCCCCTGCAGGATGTGCTGCAGACCGTGCAGGAACAGGTGGCCAGCCCCTCGCGCGCGCAGGTGGGCGGCGTACTTGATGTGCTGCAAGAGACCGACGCGCCGGGCACGGCCGATTTCCTGACCCGCTGGGCCGCGCGCGAGGTCTATGAACGCCCCGAGGACGGGCTGTTCTTCTATGCCCGCGAGGGCGAGGACCGCGCCCTGACGCTGATCGACCTGGACACCGGCGAGGATGTGGCCGAGGTCACCACCCGCGAGGTCAACCAGATTCGCGTCAATGCCGGGGTGCGGCGCGAGATTGAAGGCGCGCTGGTCACGTTCGAGCTGCTGGCCCCGGACCGCGCTCGCCGGCTGGCCGCCGTGCGCACCATCGCCCGCAGCCCCGAAGCGGACCACATCCCGGTGCTGGAGTCTGCGCTTGCGGAAGAAGAGGATGGCGCCGTGGCCACCCGGATGGCCCGCGTGCTCGACCTGCTGAACGCGCGCTTTGCCAGCGACAGCGCGACCCGCGTCGCAGCCATCGACGGGCTTTCGGGCGACATCACGACCGAGGCGCGACGGGCGCTCAACCAGATCCTGAACACCGAGTCGCAAGTCGCCCCGGAGATCCCCGAGGGCACGAATGTCGCGCGCATCCGCACCCCCGGCGAGGATCTGGACCTGATCGACGCCTATGCGCGGCTGGCCGACGCCGGTCTGGTGCCCCCGCGCCCCGGCCGCAACGCCATCCGCGACGCGCTGCGCGCCAATGTCAGCGACGGGGCGGTCGCGGGCATTCCCGTTCACCGGCTGGACACCGAAGAGGCGCGGCGCGAGGCCTATCGCCTGCTTCAGGACGACGGCATCGTCCCGCCACTGCCGACCCAGGCCGAGATGGATGCCGCCGTCGCGGAATATGTGTTCTTCGACGCCTATCTGGAACCGGACGCGGATGTGACGCGCGCCGCGCGCGAAGCGCTCGACAGCACGCGCACCAGGATCGGGGTGTGGCAATTCGTCAACATCTCGCTCGACGCGCTGTCGCTGGCCTCGATCTTCTTTCTGGCCGCCATTGGCCTTGCGATCACCTTTGGCGTGATGCGGGTCATCAACATGGCACATGGCGAGTTCATCATGATGGGCGCCTATACCGGCTATGTCGTCCAGACCATGATCCCCAACTACACCACCTCGCTGATCGTTGCCTTGCCGATGGCCTTTCTGGTGACCTTCGCTGCCGGGGTGGCGCTGGAGCGCACGGTGATCCGGCACCTTTACACGCGCCCGCTGGAAACGCTGCTTGCGACCTTCGGCATCTCCATCGCGCTGCAGCAACTGGCCAAGAACATCTTCGGCACGCAGGCCCGCCCGCTGACCGCACCGGACTGGCTGGCCGGATCGATGGCGTTCAACGATGTGGCCTCGATCTCGACCATCCGGGTGGCAATCATCGTCATGGCCATCGCCTTTCTGCTGGCGCTGCTCTTCATCCTCAACCGCACGAGGCTGGGCCTGGAGGTGCGCGCCGTGACGCAGAACCCCGGCATGGCCGCCAGCATGGGGATCAACCCCGACCGGATCAACATGCTGACCTTCGGCCTCGGCTCCGGCATCGCCGGGGTGGCGGGCGTCTCCATCGGACTGGTGGCGCAGGTCACCTCCGAAATGGGCGCGAATTACATCGTGCAGAGCTTCATGACCGTGGTCGTGGGGGGCGTCGGCTCGGTCTTCGGCACGCTGGCGGGCGCGGGGCTGATCGGCGCGCTGCAGAAGGGGATCGAGTGGTTCAACCCCGGCAACACGCTGGCCGCGCAAACCTTCATGGTGCTGTTCATCATCCTGTTCATTCAATTCCGGCCGAAGGGTATCGTCGCCCTGAAGGGCCGCGCCGCGGGGGACTGAGGCCATGGAAATGTCACGCACGCCTACCGCAGCCCCCGCCAAGCGCCGCCGCCTGTTGCAGGACAACCCGTCGGTGCTGTGGTTCGTGGGGCTGCTGGGGCTGTTCACGCTGGGCGTCACGGTGCTGTCCGAAGGGTTCGGGATCGGGCTGATTTCGACCAACCTGGTGAAGATCCTCGGCATGACGCTATGCCTGTGCCTCATCGCCATCGCGATGGATGTGGTCTGGGGCTATTGCGGCATCCTGTCGCTTGGCCATTTCGCGTTTTTCGGGTTGGGGGGCTATGCCATCGGCATGTGGCTGATGTATGCGCGGACGGAAATCGTGATCCGTCAGAGCCTTGCCGGCGGCACCATCCCGCCCACCGAACGCGAGGTGTCCGAGGCCGTCGCCTCGCAGATTTTCAGCGTGGTCGGGTCCAACGAACTGCCGCTGATCTGGACCTTCGCGGGCTCGCTAACCTTCCAGCTTGCGATGGTCGTGCTGGTGCCGGGGCTGCTGGCGCTGATCTTTGGCTGGCTGGCGTTTCGCTCGCGCGTCACGGGTGTTTACCTCTCGATCCTCACGCAGGCGATGACGCTGGCGCTCTCGCTCTACCTGTTCCAGAACGACACGGGCCTGCGCGGGAACAACGGGCTGTCGGGGTTGCAGAACATCCCCGGCGCGTTGCATGTGCCGCAGGCGATCATTTCGGTGTGGTTCTTCTGGGCCTCGGCCTTTGCGCTGGGGGCAGGCTATCTGCTCTTCGCCTGGGTCGTGTCTGGCAAGTTCGGCAGCGTGATCCGCGCCATCCGCGACAACGAGGCCCGCGTGCGTTTCCTCGGCTACAACGTCGAGGGCTACAAGCTTTTCGTCTTCACCCTGACCGCGGTGGTGTCGGGCATCGCGGGGGCACTCTACTACCCGCAGGCGGGCATCATCAACCCCGCCGAGATCGCGCCCATCGCCTCGATCTACCTTGCCGTCTGGGTCGCCATCGGCGGGCGCGGGCGGCTGTATGGCGCGGTGATCGGCGCGGCGCTGGTGTCGCTGCTGTCCAGCTGGCTGACCGGGGGCGGCGCGCCCAACATCGATCTGGGCTTCTACCGCATCATCTGGACCGACTGGTGGCTGGTCATGCTGGGGCTGGGCTTCGTGCTGGTCACGCTGTTCTTTCCCAAGGGGATCGGCGGCCTGTTCGATTATCTGGTGCGCAAGCCATGACCATGCTTCTGGAAGTCTCGGGCGTCTCGGTCACCTTCGACGGGTTTCGCGCAATCAACAACCTTTCCATCGCCATCGGAGAGCCGGAATTGCGCGCGGTCATCGGCCCCAATGGCGCGGGCAAGACGACCTTCATGGATATCGTGACCGGCAAGACGCGGCCCGATGAGGGACGCGTGATCTGGGGCGCGGACTCGGTCGACCTGCTGAAA
>SKMI01000187.1 GCA_007121115.1 Paracoccaceae bacterium
GGCCGCCCGCGCGCAGGGGGTGACCGTCTGCGGCACCGCCTCGCGCAAGACCACGACGGCGGAACTGACGCTCCTGATGATGCTGGCGCTGAACCGCCGCCTGCTGCCCGAGGTCGCATCGTTGCGCGCAGGCGGCTGGCAGGCGGGGCTCGGGCGCGATGTGGCAGGGTTGCGGCTGGGGCTGGTGGGGCTGGGCAATATCGGCGCGCAGATGGCCACGCTTGGCCGCGCGCTGGGGATGGAGGTCGCCGCCTGGTCCACGCACCTGACCGACGCGCGGGCGGCGGAATGTGGGGCGGAGCGGTATGAAAGCCTGACTGCGCTGATGGCGGCTTGCGATGTGGTCTCGGTCCATCTGGTGCACTCCGACCGCACGCACCGGCTGATCGGGGCCGAGGCGTTTGCGGCCATGAAGCCCGGCGCGGTGTTCCTGAACACCTCGCGTGCGGGGATCGTGGACACGGGCGCACTGATCGACGGGCTGCGCGCCGGGCGCCCGGCCATGGCGGGGGTGGACGTGTTCGACCGCGAGCCCCTGCCCGCCGATGACCCGCTCAACGATGCCGCGCTGCAGGACGCCGGCCGCCTGCTACTGACCCCGCATCTGGGCTACACCACCGAGGCCACCTTCCGCCTGTTCTACCGCGAAACCACTGACGCCGTGCGCGCCTTCGCAAACGGCGCCCCGGTGCGGGTGCTGACCTGACCCCACCACCCGGCCCCGGCCTGCACCAGGAGGCAGGGCGCGACATCGGTTTTCGAACGCGCGCACCCCGAAAACGAGGCACTCCCGCCCCCGGACAGGTGCGGCAAGCCGCCCCTGCCGGGGTTGGGCCGGGCGCGCGCTGACGCGCGCGCGGCGACCCGCACCGTAACCGCAAGTGCGCCCCCGTCCCCTTCATCTTGCCGACAAATACCCCGGGGGGAGTCGCCCCATCGGGGCGACGGGGGGCGGCGCCCCCCAAACGCCCCGAAAGGTGCCCTGAAGCGGGGCTGGACGGGGCACCGAGGAGGCGCCTTTCCCTCACTCCCCCCCGGAAAGCCGGTTGCGGATGCGCTTGAGCAGAAACCAGACCCCCGCAATCACCAGCGGCGTCAGCAGGAAGAACACCGCCGTGCGGCCCAGCCCCAGCGGTTCGGCCAGCGGCATCGCCAGATTGGCCGCCAGGTTCACGCCGTAGTAGCTGATCGCCACCACCGACAACCCCTCGACCGTGTGCTGCAACCGAAGTTGCAGGTCAGCGCGCTGGTCCATGCTTTCCAGGAGCTTCTGGTTCTGCGCCGAGCGTTCCACATCCACCCGCGTGCCCAGCAGCGTGCCCGCGCGCATGGCCCGGTCGGCCATCCCCGCCAGCCGGGTCTGCGCCGATTTCACCGTGCGCATGGCCGGGTCGTAGCGGCGCATCATGAACTCGCGCCAGGTCTGGCGGCCTTCGAAGCGTTCCTCGCGCAGCACCTCGATCCGCTGGTGCACGATCGCCTCGTAGGCCCCTGTCGCCCCGAACCGGAAGGAGGACTCGGCCAGCACATTCTCCAGCTCGCCCGAGATCTCCAGCAGCGACGACAGCGTCTCCTCGGCCGGGGCATCGACCGAGGTCATGGCCCGCGTCATCCTGTTCAGCCGCTCATCCAGCGCCCCCATGCGCGGCGACATGTCCCGCACCCGCGCCCAGCCCAGCATCGACATGGCCTTGTAGGTCTCGATCTCGCAAAGCCGCTGCACGATCCGCCCGATGCGCCGCGCCCCGGTGCCGCGCCGCACGAAGACCGCCATGCGGACATGGCCCGCCCGGTCGATGCGGAAATCGCTGGCGATGATCGCCGCCCCGTCCAGCACCCGCGAGACCGCCAGACTGTCGCCCACGAACCACTCGGCCAGCAGCGCCGAGATGCGCCCTTCGGCCTGGGGGATGAAATCGACATGCAGCAGGATCGAGGTCACCCGCACCCCCGGCGCCGCCGCCAGCCAGTCGGCGGGAAACACCTCGTAGCTGCGCGGGTCGAAAGCGTGATCGCTGGCGCTGGGTTCATAAGCGGTATAGCTGACGAATTCGGTGTGGCTTTCCCATTTCAGGTGATAGCGGCCCAGATCGGCACCATGATGCGTGGCCCCGGGCGCCGGGTGCGCGCCGCCATGGCGGTCCAGCAGCGTCAGCAGATGCGCGCGATCTTCGGCCTTGTCGCGCCCGACCGCGTTGGACGCGGGCTTGACGGCCAGGAATGCTGCCGTGCACGGCGCCTCGATGGTGGCGAAGGGGCGCGCGTGCAGCTCGTTGGCCAATGCGTAGCGCAGCGGATGGTCGGAGATGCCGGTCACGGTTGGTGCGCCCTGAAGTTGCGGTTGCTTTCATGAAAGCCCGCACTCGCGCGAATTCAATCAGCCAAATCGGCACGCCACGGCACACTTGTATTTCGGCAACACCGCGTTTGCGCGCGTCAATCGGCCTCGGGCGGCGCCTTTGCGCAGGTGGTCCCGGCTTCGTCCCCCCATTGCGCGCGCTTGCGGTAAAGAGTCGAGGGCGAGACATCGAGTTCCCGCGCCGCGCGCGGCACCGACCCGTCGTTGCGGGCGATGGTCGCGGTGATCACCAGCCGCTCAATCTCGGCCAGCGTCATGCCGCGAAACTGGTCCACCGTCACGGCAGTATCGGCCGCCGGTGCCGGGGGCGTCTTGCCGGGTGGCTGTGCAACGCGCAACTTTGGCGGCAACATGGCCGATGTCAGCACCGGACCGTCATGCAACACCACCGCCTGCCGCAACGCGTTGAGAAGCTGGCGCACATTGCCTGGCCAGCCGTAGTCGCGGAACACCGCCTGCACATCGGGCGCGATCTGCGCCATGCTCCGGCCCTCTTCCTTCGCCATGCGCTGCAACAGGGCGTGCGCGATCTCGATCACGTCCTGTCCCCGGTCGCGCAGAGGCGGCATGTGGATCGGCACCACATGGAGCCGGTAATACAGATCCTCGCGGAAGCGGCCCGCGCGCACCTCTTCCTCGGGGTCGCGGTTGGTGGCGCAGACGATGCGCACATCGACCTTGCGCGCGCGCGTCGCGCCCACCGGAGTGATCGACGAGGTCTGCAGGAAGCGCAGGAGTTTGGTCTGCAGGTTCAGGTCCATCTCGCAGATCTCGTCCAGGAACAGCGTGCCGCCGTCCGCCACCGCCGCCGCGCCCTGCTTGTCCGATATGGCGCCTGTGAACGAGCCCTTGAGGTGGCCGAACACTTCGGATTCCAGCAGGTCGCCGGGGATGGCCCCGCAGTTCAACGCGATGAAAGGCTTGTCGTGGCGCGGTGACAGCCGGTGCACGGCTTCGGCGCACAATTCCTTGCCGGTGCCGCTTTCGCCGGTGACAAAAACCGTTGCCGTGGACCGCGCCACCGAGCGGATCAGGCGATAGATTTCCTGCATCGGCGCCGACTGGCCCAGAAACGGCGGCAGCGGCGCATCGGCGCGGACGGCCGCCTGCGCGCCGGGCGGGGCCAGCGCCCGCGCGGCCCGACCGACCGATTCGACCAGCGTTTCACGGTCCACCGGCTTGACCAGGAACAGATGTGCGCCCGCGCGCATGGCCGTCACTGCCCGGTCGATGGAGCCGTGCGCGGTGATGACGATCACCGGCGTGTCCTTGGAGAGCGCCTGGAAGTCTTGCAGCAGGTCCAGCCCGTCACGGTCAGGCAGCATCAGATCCAGCAGGACCACGCGCAGCGGGTCGGCCCGGAACCGCTTCAGCGCGCTTTCGGCATCGCTGGCGGTTTCCACATGAAACCCGGCGTCGCTCAGGATCGAGCGATAGGTCATGCACAGGGAGGGCGTATCATCGATCAGCAGGACGCGGCCCGTCTGGCTCTTGTCCCGGCCCGCGCCCGCCTGTTCGCCCGCTAGCGGATCGCCCTCCGCATCCAGCTTCATCGGATGCTCCCAACTGCGCCGTCGATGCCGACCCGGCGGACGCACCAGACCGGACAGGCGGCAACCGGATCGTTGCCCACCGCCTGAACCCGATGCGACACGGGGCGCAACCGAAGTGTCACCGCCCCCAAACCAGACCGACCCAAACCCAACACACTACCCCTGCGCGAAGTGTACTGCTGAAACAGTAAGCAAATGGTTGAGCGATTTCCAGCCGGAACACGTTTACCGCGAAATATTGTTGCGCCGCGCCCGGGCGCGGCGCCGGAAAACCCGGGCGCAGCACGGGGACGCAAGGTCAGGCAGCAGCGCCGAACCCGAGCGCGCGCAGCGCCTGCGCGATCTCGTCCAGGATGGCCGGATCGTCGATGGTGGCGGGCATGGTGTAGGCTTCGCCATCGGCGATCTTGACCATGGTGGCGCGCAGGATCTTGCCCGAGCGCGTCTTGGGCAGCCGGTCTACCACCACCGCGTGCCGGAACGCTGCCACCGGGCCGATCTTCTCGCGCACCAGCTTGACGCATTCGGCCACGACCTCGGCGTGGTCGCGCTCCACGCCCTTGTTCAGGCACAGGAATCCCAGCGGCAACTGGCCCTTCAGCTCGTCCGCCACGCCGATCACCGCGCACTCGCCCACGTCGGGATGGCTGGCCAGCACCTCCTCCATCCCGCCGGTGGACAGACGGTGCCCGGCCACGTTGATCACGTCATCGGTGCGCGCCATGATATAGACGTAACCGTCCTCGTCCAGATAGCCCGCGTCGCCAGTCTCGTAGTATCCCGGGAAGGTGGTGAGATAGGATTTGCGGAACCGCTCTTCGGCATTCCACAGGTTCGGCAGCGTGCCCGGCGGCAGCGGCAGCTTGATGGCGATGGCGCCCAGTTCGCCCGCGGGCAGGGAGTTGCCGCCTTCGTCCAGGATGTGGATTTCATGCCCCGGCATGGGCACCGAGGGCGAGCCCACCTTCACCGGCAGCGGCTCCAGCCCCACGGGGTTCCCGGCAATCGCCCAGCCGGTTTCGGTCTGCCACCAGTGGTCGATCACCGGCACGCCCAGCTTGTCCTGCGCCCAGTGGATCGTGTCCGGGTCGGCGCGCTCGCCCGCCAGATAGAGCACGCGGAGCGACGAGAGATCATACTCCCCCACCAGCTTGCCCTCGGGGTCCTCGCGCTTGATGGCGCGGAAGGCGGTGGGCGCGGTGAAGAAGCTGACCACCTTGTGTTCCTCGATCACCCGCCAGAAGGTGCCCGCGTCCGGGGTGCCCACGGGCTTACCCTCGAACACCACGGTGGTGGCGCCGTGGATCAGGGGGCCATAGCAGATGTAGCTGTGGCCCACGACCCAGCCCACGTCCGAGGCGGTCCAGAACACCTCGCCGGGGTTGACGTTGTAGAGGTTCTTCATCGTCCAGGCGAGCGCCACCAGATGCCCGCCGGTGGCGCGGATCACGCCCTTGGGCTGGCCCGTGGTCCCCGAGGTATAGAGGATGTAGGCCGGGTCATTGCCCTTCACCGGCACGCAATCGGCGGGGGTGGCGCCTTGCTGGAAGGCGTCCCAGTCATGGTCGCGCCCCGGGATCAGCTCGGCGCGTTCCTGCTCGCGCTGGAAGACCACGCAGAATTCGGGCTTGCGGGCGGCCATGTCGATGGCCCCGTCCAGCAGCGGCTTGTAATGAACCACGCGCCCCGGTTCGATCCCGCAGGAGGCGGCGATGATCGCCTTGGGCTGCGCATCGTCTATCCGGGTCGCCAGTTCGCGCGCGGCAAAACCGCCGAAGACCACTGAATGGATCGCGCCGAGCCGCGCGCAGGCGAGCATGGCCACCAGCGCCTCGGGCACCATGGGCATGTAGATCAGCACCCGGTCGCCCCTGGTCACGCCCTGCGCTGCCAGCGCCCCGGCCAGCCGCGCCACGCGGTCCAGCATCTGGGCATAGGTGATGTGGGTCTTGGTGCCGGTCACCGGGCTGTCATGGATCACCGCCACCTGATCGCCGCGCCCGGCAACCACATGCCGGTCCAGCGCGTTGTGGCAGGTGTTCACCTCGGCGTCCGAGAACCATTCGTAGATGGGAGCACGGTCGTCGTACAGCGCGCGGGTGGGCGGGGTGTGCCAGTCTATGGCGTCCGCCTGTTCCATCCAGAACGCATCGCGGTCGGTGATCGAGCGCTTGTAGACCTCGGCGTAACCCATGTATCCCTCCTCCCGTAGATATGGCGGAGTGTTACGCGAGGGCGGGGGATTGGCGCAATGCTGTTACCGTCACCATGGGACGGCGGGGGGCCATAATTTGCAGATTTTGCGGCGCGGACGGTGGTTTATTTGCAAATTCTCGCCTGAAGCCCTTGGGGCGCAGGGCTTTGGGGGGAGGTTTGCAAATCTTCGCGCGTTTGCGCAAAAGCGCCCGCAAGCCGCGCCCTTTCCACCCACCCGCACGCCTTGCGGGCACCGGGCGAAAACCGGTAGCCGACACACGAGATTCCCATGCGCAGCATCCTGATCACCGGCTGTTCCTCGGGGATCGGCCATCACGCCGCCCATGCCCTGGCCGCGCGCGGCTGGCGGGTCTTTGCCACCTGCCGCCAGAGCGCCGATTGCGACCGCCTGCGGGCCGAGGGGCTGGAGAGTTTCCGGCTGGACTACACTGACCCCGCCAGCATGGAGGCCGCCCTGGCGCAGGTGCTGGCGGCGACAGGCGGACGGCTGGATGCGCTGTTCAACAACGGCGCCTATGCCATTCCCGGCGCGACCGAGGACGTGCCGACCGACGCCCTGCGCGCGATCTTCGAGGCCAACCTCTTCGGTTGGCACGACCTCACCCGCCGGGTGATCCCGGTCATGCGGGCGCAGGGGGGCGGGCGGATCGTGCAGAATTCCTCGGTGCTGGGGCTGGCGGCGCTGCGCTGGCGCGGGGCCTATGTGGCGACCAAGTTCGCGCTTGAGGGGCTTTCGGACGTCCTGCGGCTGGAAATGCGCGGGACCGGTGTGCATGTGGTGCTGATCGAACCGGGTCCGGTGACCAGCCGCATCCGCCAGAACTCGATCCCGCATTTCGAGCGCTGGATCGACTGGCGCGCCTCGCCCCGCCGCGTGCAGTATGAAGGCGAGTTGCTGGCGCGGCTCCATGACGAGCGCGGCCCGGACCGGTTCGAACTGCCCCCCGAGGCGGTGAGCCGCGTGCTGATCCGGGCGCTGGAGGCACGCAACCCGCGCCCGCGCTACTTCGTCACCCTGCCCACCCACGCCCTGGCCACCGCGCGGCGGGTGCTGCCCGGGCGGGCGCTGGACTGGCTGCTGGCGCGCATATGACGCGCCGCTCACTTGCGGTCCGTCACGCTGGGATCATATGGTGCGCCACAAACGCCCCGGACCGGAGAAGCGCCCATGGCCTACGCCTATGACGACCAGAACATCTTTGCCAAGATCCTGCGCGGCGAGATCCCCTGCGACAAGCTGCTGGAAACCGAGCACAGCTTCGCCTTCCGCGATATCGCGCCCAAGGCGCCCGAACATGTGCTGGTCATCCCCAAGGGCGCCTATGTCACCTGGGACCATTTCGCCGCTGAAGCCACGGATGCCGAACTGGCCGATTTCGCCCGCGCCGTGGGCAAGGTGGCCGAGATGGTGGGCGCCCGCCCGGGCGACGGGGGCAATGGCTTCCGCCTGATCGCCAACGCCGGGGAAGACGGCGTGCAGGAAGTGCCACATCTTCACGTTCATGTGCTGGCCGGGCGGCCGCTGGGCTGGATGGTGCAGCCGCGCTGAAACGCGACCGGGACGGTGACGGGAAACCACACCCGCACCACCCGTCAGGTCAGCGCCCCTGCCCGCCAGACGCCCGAGCGTGGAGCGATGCCGCCGCGCAGTGCGTGCTGCCTACGTCAGAAACCGCGATTTCAGGTATTGGCCGTATCCGCTCTTGCCCAGCTTGCTGGCCTGCGCTTCCAGAGCGCTGCGCGAAATCCAGCCCTGCTGAAAGGCTATTTCTTCAGGGCAGCCGATCTGCAAGCCTTGCCGCAGTTGCAGCGTGCGCACGAAATTTGCTGCGTCCAACAGGCTGTCATGGGTGCCGGTGTCCAGCCACGCATAGCCACGCCCCATCGTTTCGACATTCAGCGTGCCTTCGGCCAGGTAAAGTTCCAGCAGGCTGGTGATTTCCAGCTCGCCGCGCGCCGAAGGCGTGATCTGCGCGGCCTTGGCGGGCGCGGTGCCATCAAGACAATAGAGCCCCGTCACCGCGTAATGCGACGGCGGAACCCGTGGCTTTTCGACAATCGAACGCGCGCGCCCTTCGGTGTCGAAATCCACCACCCCGTAGCGTTCCGGGTCCGCAACGCGGTAGCCGAACACGGTGCCGCCGCTGGCCTGCACATCGGCGCGGCCCAGCAACTCCGGCAGGCCATGCCCGAAGAAGATATTGTCGCCCAGCACCATCAGCGACGGCGCGCCGGACAGGAAACCCTCGGCCAGCAGATACGCCTGCGCCAGCCCGTCAGGGCTTTGCTGAACGATCCAGGTGAATTCCAGCCCCCACTGGCCGCCATCGCCCAGAAGCCGCTGAAACTGCGCCTGATCCTCGGGGGTGGTGATGATCGCCACCTGGCGAATGCCCGAAAGCATCAGCACCGACAGCGGATAATAGATCATCGGCTTGTCATAGAGCGGCAGAAGCTGTTTGGAGACACCCATCGTGATCGGCCACAGCCGCGACCCGGTGCCGCCGGCCAGAATGATTCCCTTGCGCGCTGTCATGACCTGCCTTTCAGTTCGTTCAGGACGTCGGACAATCCTTGCCGCCAGTCGGGCCTGTCCAGACCGAAACCGGACAAGCCGCTGCAATCCAGCCTTGAATTCAGCGGGCGTTTCGCCGGGGTGGGATAATTGCGGGTCTCGATATCCTCGATCCGGCAGTCCAGCCCTGCCGCCGCCATGATGGCGCGCGCGAACCCCGCCCAGCTTGTGTCCGGTGCGCCGCTGAAATGATAGGTGCCTGAGTTTTCCGGGCTGGTCTGCAACGTCTCGGCAACCGCGAGACAGGCCCCGGCAATCGCGCGGGCGGGGGTTGGCCCGCCGATCTGGTCGCCGACCACGCGCAGGCTGTCGCGCGCCGCGCCCAGCCGCAGCATGGTGCGCACGAAATTACCGCCATGCGCCGAAAACACCCATGAGGTCCGCAGAATGACATGCGCCCCCCCGGCCGCCCGCACCCCCGCTTCGCCCAGCAGTTTCGTGCGGCCATAGGCGTTGAGCGGCGCGGTGGGATGGTCCGGGGCAAACGGGCCCTCACCCGCACCGTCAAACACGTAATCGGTTGAAATATGCACAAGCGGCACGGACAGCGCCGCACATTCCTGCGCCATGGCTGCAGGCGCTGCGCCATTGATCCGCGCCGCCAGCGCTTCCTCTTCTTCGGCGCGGTCCACGGCGGTGTAGGCGGCGGCGTTGATGACCGCCCTCGGCCGATGCGCGCGGATGGCGGCCGCGCAGGCCGCAGGGTCGGACAGATCGGCCTGCGCTCGGTCCAGAAACAAAGCAGCGGGCTGCAGGCGCGCCAGTTCGCGCGCAACCTGCCCCGTGCACCCGAAGACAAGGATCACGCCCTCACCCCCAGTCGCTGACCCACGCCCTGACGCTTCTGCAAGGCCCGCCACCAGTCTTCATTGGCCAGATACCAGTCAACCGTGCGCTCCAGCCCGTCATCAAGGGTGACCTGCGGGCGCCAGCCGAGTTCCGCGCGTATGCGTGCCGGGTCGATGGCATAGCGGGCATCGTGGCCGGGGCGATCGGTGACAAAAGTGATCTGGTCGGCGTAGCTGCCCTGCGCAAGCGGACGCTTACGGTCCAGAATGGCGCAAAGCATCTGCACCAGCTCCAGATTCGTCCGCTCGTTTTCGCCGCCGATGTTGTAGCTGCGCCCGACGGTGCCCGTCTGCACCACCAGAAGCAGCGCGTCGGCATGATCCTCCACATACAGCCAGTCGCGCACATTGGACCCGTTGCCGTAGATCGGCAGGGGTTTGCCCGCCAGCGCGTTCAGGATGATCACCGGGATCAGCTTTTCGGGGAAATGGAACGGCCCGTAATTGTTGGAACAATTCGTCAGCACAACCGGCAGACCATAGGTGTGATGCCACGCCTGCACCAGATGATCGCTGGCCGCCTTGGACGCCGCATAGGGCGAGCGCGGGTCATAGGGCGTGGTTTCCGTGAACCGCCCGCTGGGGCCGAGAGAGCCGAACACCTCGTCCGTGCTGATGTGGTGGAAGCGGAAACCCTCGGGCCGGCCCTGCCCGTCCCAGAACGCGCGCGCCGCCTCCAGCAATTCGTAGGTGCCGGTGACATTGGTCGAAACGAAGGCTCCGGGGCCATCGATCGAGCGGTCCACGTGGCTTTCGGCGGCCAGATGCATCACGGCATCGGGGCGGTGCTGCGCGAAGATCCGCATCAGCGCGGCCCGGTCGCGGATATCGGCGTGTTCGAACGCGTAAAGCGGGCTGTCGGCGACCGGCGCCAGATTGTCCAGACAGGCCGCATAGGTCAGCGCGTCAAGGTTGACGACATGATGCCCCCGCGCCACCGCCAGCCGCACGACCGCCGAGCCGATGAAGCCCGCGCCCCCTGTGACAAGCAGCTTCATGCCCGATCCTCGAAGATGAACGGTGTGTCGAACGCCGCGAACGGGATGGCCGCTGCGTCCTTTGCAGACAGGACCGGCGCGGCGGTGCTCCAGTCGATCCCCACACTGTCCCAGCGCACCGCCCCGTCACACTCGGGCGCATAGTAGTCCGAGCATTTGTACTGCACTTCGCAATCTTCCACCAGCGTGAGGAAGCCGTGCAGGAATCCGGCGGGCACGAACAGATGTGCGCCCGTCTCGGCACTCAGTTCCGCACCCACCCACTGCCCGTAATGGGGCGATCCGGCGCGCGCATCCACGGCCACATCCAGCACGGCGCCGCGCGTGCAACGCACCAGCTTGGCCTGCGCATGCGGCGGGCGCTGGTAATGCAGGCCGCGCAAGGTGTGGCGCGGGGCGGAATAGCTGTGATTGTCCTGCACGAAATCAGGCAGGCTCAACCCAGCCGCCGCCCAGGCGGCCTTGTTCCACGATTCGCTGAACCATCCGCGCGCATCTCCGAAACGGCGCGGCGTGATCAGGATCGGGCCGGGAATATCGAATTCGTCAATCTGCACGTCGGGCCTTCGGTCCAGGTGTTTGCGGCAGCAGGTCTGGCTTTGCCTGCGATCGGTTCGTCGCAACATCTTTCACAGGTTGCCGAAAAAGGAAAATGTCTTGTGCCTGTCAGGAATACCGATGCTCGGCCTCGGCCCCACCCGCGGAAGCCGCGTGACACCAACCTTGGCTGCGCGCCGCGCCCCCTCCGCACCCCTTTTTCGCGGCCAAGCCGGAACAAAGCTGGACAGCCACTGCGTCCGCTCGCTCCATGATTATAGACGGCGGCCTATCGACAACCTATGCTTGCACTTGTAGGATTTTGATGGTTCGGACGGCGCGGGAAACAGCAAAACCGGGACACCTGCCGATCTTGCTGACAGCCCGCGGGCGGTAGTTCGTCCATCCCGGATGATGACAAAGGCCCCTGCCGATCCGAAATCGGGTATCTTGAGAGCAGATGATGAATATTGCGTTTGTCGGATGTGGATTTGTTTTCGACATTTACATGCGTACGATCCGCGCACATCCGGAATTGAACATCTGCGGTGTGTTCGACATCAATCCGAAGCGCATGGAAGCCGTGAAAGCGTATTACGGGTTTTCGACCTATGACAGCCTTGATGCGCTGTTGACCGACACCGAAGTTCAGATCGTGGTCAACCTGACCAATATTGGCGCTCATTATGATGTGTCGAAAAAAGCACTGGAATCGGGAAAGCATGTCTACTCCGAAAAGCCGCTGACAAAGGATCTGGCGCAGTCGAAGCTTCTTTTTGAAACCGCGCGCGTGCATGGTGTGCGGCTCTGTGCAGCGCCGTCCAATATCTATTCCGACAGCGTCCGCACGATTCTTGACGCCGTGGAACGTGGCCGGATCGGCAGGCCGAAGCTGGTGTATGCCGAGCTGGACGACAATCCTATCCATCTGATGGAGTTCCAGAAAGTTGTCAGCCCGACCGGTGCGCCCTGGCCGCTGGACGAGGAGATTCACGAGGGTTGTACCTTCGAGCATGTCGGCTATCACCTGGCCTGGATCTGCGCGATGCTGGGGCCGGCCGTGTCGGTTGTGGCGGCGTCGAACGAATTGCTGCGGGACAAATCCGCCTCCGTGCCCGGATTAAGCGGGACACCGGATTACTCTGTCGCGCTGTTGACATTTGCAGGCGGGCAAGCTGCGCGGGTTTCAACGACCGTAGTGGCCCCGCGTGATCACCGCATGCGGGTCATCGGCGATCAGGGCGAAGTCTGCGCGGACAGCTACCGCCATTATCAATCGCCCGTATATCTGGAACGATTCACGAAACGCAGTCTGAGCGCGCGCAAATTCCACAGCTTGCGCGCCCATCCGACACTGGGGCGCATTTTCGGCATCGGGGGGCGCCGTCTGCCGCTGGTGAAGAACTGGAAATCCGCGGCGGTGGAAAAGGATCAGCAGATGCGCTCATCGCTGAAACAGCGCATGGTCGAATGGCTGCGCAGGCGGGAGGTTTACGCCCAGGACAAGCTGGTGGGCGTTGCCGAAATGGCGCGGGAAATCAAGGACGGCAAGGCGCCGTATCTGTCGCCCGATTTCCTGTTGCACCTGAACGAGCTGACCTTGCTTGTCCAGGGGGCGGGTCCGGAAGGGATTGCCGTGACGCCCACCACCAGTTTCGCGCCGCTCGGACCCATTCCCGGCTCCATCCGCCCATGACCAAGGCTCATCATGCGTCATGATTGATCGGGTCACCCTGCAGGCCATGGCGCGCTTGTCGCCGAAGATGGCCCTCTACCATGTCAAGCGTCTGCTGCGGAACACGCTGAGCGCCCGCTACCCCGCCGCATACGCACGCCATATCGCGCGGATCAGCGCGCAGGTGCCCGCCGCGCTCGCGCCCGGGGCTGGCGATCAGGCCATGGCGCAAGCTGTCGCACGGTATTACGACGAACTCTATGCGCCAAAGGCCGCAGCCGCAGCGCAAGGGCGATTCACCTTTCTGGCGCAAGAGGTTGATTTCGGCGCGGCGGCCGCCGTCGACTGGCACCACAAGGTGCCGGCCGAACGTGATTTTCACCTGTGGCGACAGAAACTTGCACATATGGGTTTCATCTGCCCCATGCTGATCCGGGGCGATGCGACGCAGATTGCAGCCGTGTCAGACCTTATTCACGGATTTCGCGCGCAGGCGAATTTCGGACGGGCCGAGTGCTATTCCTCGGTATGGTTTCCATACAGCGCATCGCACCGCATCCTTGCGATCCTGAGCGGCTATCTGATCGCGCGGGCATCGCGTGACCTGCCGGGAGCGCTGCAGAGCCAGATCGAGGATTTCCTGCGCTGGAATGTCGCCTTTGTCCTGGCCAACATCGAGCATGAGCTGAAAAACAACCATGTCGAGCGCAATCTGGTGGCGCTGTGTTTCTACTTCACCCATGCGCAGACCGTGCCGCGCGCAATTGCCCGGCGCCTGGACCGCGATGTCGCGGCTGTGATCCGCGATACGATCCTGCCTGACGGCCTGTCGGTTGAGCGGTCCGCGATGTATCAGGGCCTCTCGGTCATGGCCCTTCAGGTTTTCGCGCAAACGCCTTTCCTGTCGGCTGGAACCCGCGCACTCGCCCATGACCGCTTGCAGCTGGCGCAACGGGCTTGGCGCTTCATGACCCACCCCGACGGTGAGATAGCGCTCTTCAATGACAGCTGGTTTGACGAGGTCCCACGCCCCGCGGATACCCTGTCAGCCGCGCATTTCGAGGGATGCGCGCTTCTGCCGAATGCAGGATACGGGCGGCTTCAGGGCGAAGACCTGTTCGCGCTTTTTGATGCGGGTCCGATTGGTCCTGCGTGGAACCCAGGGCATGGCCATGCGGACTTTCTGTCGGTTGAAGTCGATGTCGCGGGGCAGCGGTTCATCGTTGACCCGGGAACGTACCAGTATTCCACAGGGTCCCGCCGCATGTATGACCGCGCGGCGGCCAGCCACAACGGCCCGGTCGTCATTGGGGTCGAACCGGTCAGCTACAAGGGGGCCTTTCGCGTCGGAACCCTTGCGGAGGCTCGATTGCGGGCTGAGGAAACTGCCTGCCGAACGCTGACGGGCGAGTTCGATTTTGGTGCCGGGGTGCTGTTCCGCCGGATCCGTCTGGCCCGCGGGGTATTGCATGTTCGGGACCGTTGGCCCGCAGGCCCTGGCAGGGGACAGGTGCGGATTCTTGTTCCGGATGACTGGATGCTGGCGTCGCGGGCTGACCATGAAATTGTGTTCCTGCGCAATGGCGTCGCGGCAAGGCTTGGCGTCACCTCGGGCAGGATCGACAAGGTACACACCGCGCAGTGGTCCTGTCGCTATCTCGAGGATCTGACGGCACATGCGATTGATCTTGCCCCGTCCGGTTCCTCGGTTCTGGAATGGAATGTTTCGCGCGCTGGGTGACAGGCGCCGCTAATGCTGACGCCCCGCGCGGATGGCCGAAAGCAGATGCGGCCGTTTTGTCGTTCCGACCAGAGTGACCGCGATATCCGGCCGCGACGTGATTGCGGAAATGCGTTGCGCGGCAAAGCCGGTTCGGTCCTCGCCGCTTTCCGGCCCGCCACTCAGAATCTCGCGCGCGATGACGGCCACGCCTTGTTGGCGGGCTTGGGCGATCAAGCCGTCATAGCTGTTGTCATCCGCATGAAGCGGAAGCTGGATCACCGTTATGCGAGGGTCATCCAGCGCAGCGGCAACCGCCTCGGCATCATCTGCGGAAACGCCGACCTGCTTCATCTTCCCCGCAGCGCGCGCGGATTCAAGCGCCGCTATTGCGTCACCGCGTCGGATGATCTCGGCTGGCGGGCTGTGCAGCATGTAGATGTCGACACTGCTCCGTTTCAATCGGCGCAAACTCGCCTCCAGACTGCGCAGCAGAAAGTCGCTGTCCCAACAGGTTGGCATCGGTCGCGCGCGCACTTTCGAAACACTGGCACGCGCCCAAGGCAGGCGGCGGGTCACCCAGCGGATCACCCCTTTGGCCGGAATCAGCATGCGGTTTCTGAAGGACACATACTTTCCGCCCTTGGTGCAGATGACGCAATCCGGACGATCCCCAAGCACCTCGCCCAGATATCGTTCACTGTCACCCTGGGCATAAATGTTTGATGTATCGAAGAACCTGACCCCTTGATCCAGCGCGGTCTGCAGTAGTTCGTGCGCTTCGCGCCCCGTCGCCCCATTGATCGAACCCAGTCGACTGCACCCGAGCCCAAGCCGCATGTCTGTTGGCGAAAGGCGTGTGCTCATGGCATGATCCCCTCTGGTTTGCCCGGATCGCTCCGTCCCTGCACGGGCATGGAAAATCGTAACACTTGCTTATCACCATGTTTTGTCTGCGCATATTGGCCTGTTTCCCATCGTCTGGCCTCATCATCGCATCGAACGAGATCCTTGTATCTCAGTCAGCGCCGCGCAAACTGCGCACAAAACGATTGGTTCGCCCTGGCACGGGCGCTTTCGGGATCTGAAAATCGCGATTCTGGGCAAGACCCAGCAGCAGCCAGAACAACGGAAAGGCTACCGGAAAGCTCTGCCCCCACGTCATCAGCAGGAGTGCTACCACTACAAACTTAAGGCGCATGTTTGATGTCAGAACGCTCGAATACAGGTAGATCATGAAAACCAGTCCCAGCAGACCGTATTCGAACAAGATTACAGGAAAGATGGCAAGCGCGCTTTCCTGCAGCGTATTGGGGATGTTAAATTGATACCAGCCCTGCACGCCCAGCAAATCACCGATGAAGAAGCGGTGATAGGTATCGACCCCGAGGACGGTGAATGTCCCTGCTCCATGCCCCAGAAGGTTCGAATCAAGCATGCCAAAAAGCCCCACCAGATTATGCGCGATCCGGTAGGAAAAAGTAGTTTGCACAAGCTCTTGTGGCACTAGCAAGGCGGTGATCAGGAGATCGATACCACGCACACCCGTTTCCGGACTCAGCCGGGCGGCGAATATCAGAATAAGCGGCACCGCGATGGTGAGAATCACAGTCCGCAAGGACAGATGGCTCGTCCCCGAAGAGCCATTGTAGGTCATAGCCTTGACAAGAATGACAAGAGTAAGCCCGAATACACCAGCCGCAGAACGTGACAACAAGATGCAGAGCACAATAGCGACGTACAGCCATAATGGAGCCCCGGCCTGCCCCCGGGCACGCGCGCTGGTTGAAGCAAGAATCGCGAGGACGTAGAAATACACCATGACAAAGCCGAAATCAGTCGCTTCTGGCGAAAGGCTTGTCACCCCGCGCTCGCCGAACGCGCCAAGTGCGCCGGGCACCAGCGGCGTGACCATTTGCTGGTATAGCGCTGGGTTCACTTCTCCCAGCACGGCAAATGCAAACCAGGCAAGGACGGCCGGTTTCAGAACGGATATCATTAGTGACGGCGTAAGATAGCGTGCCACGACCAAAAGCGAGATCGACAAGACGAATGCCATCGCCTTGCGCAGATACTGCCCCAGATCAATTTCCTGACCGAATGGGATATACACAAGGAAAACCACGCTGAACGCGAAGATGACAATATCAAAGCGTGTGAGTCGTAATCGCCCCCTGACAAGCAGAACAAAAAACATCACCCATGCTGACAGCGCCGCCCATGGTTGTACTTCGGTTGGTGTAGCAAGCGGCCCGAATTGGAGATATGGAAAAAGGGTCAGTGCCAGCACAATCGACAACGGGACCGATGTTGCGTTGTTCGCCTTGGCATGAGTGGACCGCGAATGCGTCATATCGAAAACCTCATCCACGTGCCTGTCGCGCGGCGCATTCGCTCAGCCGTCATGAAAGAACTTCGGCACGACGTCATTTCAAACTCCGCAAGTCTCGGATCTTCGGTCTGGACGGCAGAACCAAGAAACCGAAATGGCGTTGCACCACAAGATTCATGGCAAGGAATATCCCGATCACATAGAATACCTGCAGCCAGGCGATCCATTCCAGCCCCAGAGGCGCAACGGCTATGCTTCCGGCCAGAAAAAGCGGCACACCGGCACCATAGATGATGCCAACCGCCTTCTGATGCCCTGATGCCTTGAGGAGTTCATCGACCGGGCCAAAAATGGCTTCGGCAATCACCCCAATCAACAGGATTGACAGCAGCGACGCAGCATATCGAAGTTCCGCGCCAAAGAAGAAAGCGATAATTTCTGCGCCCACCAGTTCATTGGCGATCAGAGCGCCCAGTCCCGCCAGCGTGGTCACACAGGCCACCGCACCCATCACCTTCCTGAGGCGCTCTACCTCATTGCGCGCGAGCGCCTGATTGATCGCCGGGCGGATGAAGAAACGTGTGGCAGCGATAACCGCTGACACCGCAATTGCCAATCTTCCCGCAGTGCCCATGATCCCTGCAAGTGCGGGCGCCAACAAGAACCCCGATACCATCGTCGGAATCCAGAAACTGCTGACATGCAAGACCCGCAGGCAAGTCAGTCCGATGCCTTCGCGCACCAGCACGGTCGCCAGTTTTTCTGACCACTCGAAGCGGTAGTCCCGCGCAATGACCCGACACACGATGAGCGCAGATGCTGATGCAAGTGTGGCACCTATTGCAGTCGCAAGGCTCAGTCCTGAGAAACCGGGGTCTGAAAGGATCAAAGCTGCGGGCACAGTCGAGAAGAGGAGGACAAGGTTGATTGCGGGATAGAAGAAGAATGAGCCAAGCTCGGTGTGCCGCAGACCCAGGAGAAGCTGAGAAACGTTGAATATCAGCCCGTTAGCGGAGAGAAAAACCAAGGTGAAGATGGCGGCGGAATTGGTCGAAGCTGACCAGGGCTGGAAAATACCAATCACCGCAGCGGTAATCAACAATGCTGCCGCACACATGCCGGTCAGGCCGAGAACGGTGCCGACGAACAAGCCCACCTGCGCCTCGCGCCCCAGAGCAAGGCCGCGAGCGAGCCGCGCCAAAGCGCTTTCCGACGCGCCGAGCCCGAGAAAGTAGTAGAAGGAAAACGCAAAGCTCAGGCACAGCATGTAAAGGCCGTAGTCATCTTGCGACACCGAGCGCGCGATCACGGCGAGCACGATGAACTGGAGCAACGTTCCCAGATAACGGAATGCAATCGTGGTCAACACAGCCGAGGCTCCAGCGGAGTTACATCATTCAAAGCGGGATGGACGTTGCGCTGCACATGGCAACAATACACCCACTGCGCCGAATAACCGTTAACAAATCATGAATTTCAGGCACCGATCTTCCGGTCGGTGTCCGCATACTCATGTTCATCCGAGAAGCGGACCAATGCGCAATGTGGGGCCCGGCGACCGGGGATCGGATTGATCCATATGCCTTGTCCCGATGCCGTTCATCGCTACAGCATCCGAATCATGTTCCAATTGCCGCGTCATCGGCCCAGTGAGGCGCGCTGCGCCCCGCCTCTGGCGAGCCGGGTCAACGCGATGCGGCCGGGGTCCAGGTTTGAAATGTCTGCCCGCGGATGGCTTTCATGACGCCGACAAGCGTGGCGATCATGGCCAAAGCGACTTCGAAAATCAGATCCAATGGCTTGAATCCCAGCCGAGGGCCAACCGCCGATGCAAGAACCAGGCCCAGGGCGATCAGAAGACCCAGCCAGACCGAGACCAGGAAGCCCAGCACCAGCACCGCAGTCACGTTGATCAACAGGAACAGGCCGCCAAACCAGCGGACGAATTTTCGCGATAGATATTTGAACTTGTCCAGTGCTTTCATCCTGCGAAGCTGCGGACGCAGGAACATGTGCGTATGAAATGCACGGGCCGAGATCCGCACCTTGCGTGCGAACTCATCCTTGCGCGACGCAACAAGACGTTCATATGCGATCACATCATTGCATTTGATCAGCCGGGAACCCGCAAAGACGGTCGCCATGGACACTGTCAGGTCGTCCAGCACCGTATCGGGGAATTGCGGATAGAGCCCGCGGCGAATAGCGAAAATGGACCCGTCCGCTCCCATGACGTTGCCGGTAGCCGATTCCAGATCCTTGATCTTTTCTTCCAACCGCCAATACGCGCCGCCCACGGACGCCGTTGCCGAATTCCCCTCGCCAAGATAGATGAGTCTGCCACACAGCCCGCCAATGGCAGGATCAGCGAACCAGCCGCGAATGCGTGCGATCCCGTCGTCATCCAGCAAGACATTTGCATCGGTGAACACGATGATATCGCCGCTGGCACGCGCCGCCAGTATCTTCATCCCGTGCGCCTTGCCCTGACGGCCTTGACCGGCAACGACTTCCAGCAGATCAGCTCGCGCTTCCAGCGCCTCTAGCGTATTGTCCGATGAGCCGTCGTCGTAGACCAGAACCTCAAGGTCGGGGTATCGCGCCTTGAGCCGTTCGATGTTCGCGATCTTTTCCTGAATGGATCGTGCTTCATTATAGGCGCAAAATACAAGCGTGACAGATGTCTTCACGTCGGCGTCAAACTCTGGCGCCGGGGCTCTGGGCAAGAGACGCAGAATGACAGGGTAGATCAGATACGGGTATATGATCAGCGCGGTCGAGATCAAGATGACGGCGGTCAGGACATGAATCACGCGGCTCTTCCCCGTCTGCGAATTGCTCGGGGCCCGCGTTTCCGAAAGCGGGCAAGATCAGGCCAGCCGGAAGGACATGTAATGCCCGCGCACTTCATTCATGACACCTCTCGACTCTCAATTCGCAACTACCCGCGCGCGTATTTGTCTTCATAGCGGATGATATCGTCTTCGCCGACATAGGGGCCGGTCTGTACCTCGATCAGAACCATCGGCAGTTTGCCGGGGTTTTCCATGCGATGCACCGCGCCCAGCGGGATGTAGATGGACTCGTTTTCCGTCACCAGCCGGGTTTCATCGCCCACCGTGACCTTCGCGGTGCCCTCGACCACGATCCAGTGCTCGGACCGGTGGACATGGCTTTGCAGCGACAGCGCCGCGCCGGGATGGACATGGATGCGCTTGACCTGAAAGCGCGGGCCCACGGCCAGGCTTTCGAACCAGCCCCAGGGGCGGTGGTCCTTTGGCAGGGTGGTGGCCTGTTTGACACCCTTTTGCTTCAGCGCCGCGACCGCCAATTTGACGTCCTGCGTGCGCGACCGGTCTGCCACCAGAACCGCATCGTTCATGGCAACGACGACCAGATCCTTCAGCCCGATGCCCACAAGCGCCAGATCCTCGCTGTCGGCGCGCAGCAGGCTGTCCTGACAATCGATCGCCGTGGCCGCGCCCGTGCTCTGCACGCCCTGCGCGTCGCGCGCCCCTTCGCGCCAGACGGCATCCCAGCCCCCCAGATCGGACCAGCCCGCGCTGTAGGGCACCACCGACAGGTTGTCCGCCTTCTCCATCACCGCATGGTCGATGGAGATGTCTTCAAGCTGCGCCCATGGGCCAGGCGCGAGCCGCAGAAAACCGATATCCTCCTGCGCCTCGGCGACGGCCTGGGTGACCTGCTCCAGCATGGCGGGCATGTGCTGGCGAAAGGCCGCGACCATGTCCGAGGCACGGAACAGGAAGATCCCCGAATTCCAGAGGTAATTCCCGCTTTCCAGCATTGCCTGTGCCCGCGCCGGGTCCGGCTTTTCGACAAAGCGCGTCAGCGTCACGGGCCCGGCGGTGGCGCCGGGGTCCTGCGCAAGCTCCAGATAGCCGTAGCCCGTTTCGGGGTAGCCGGGCTGAATGCCGAAGGTGACCAGACGGCGCTGCTCGACCGCTTCCAGACCCGCCTGAACGGCCGCCACGAAGGCGTCGGAATCGGGCACCACATGGTCTGACGGGGCGACCAGCAGCACCGCATTGGGGTCGCTTTGCTGCGCATGCAGGGCGGCGGCCAGCACCGCGGGGGCGGTGTTGCGCGCCTCGGGTTCGATCAGCACGGCCTGCGCCGACAGCCCGACCTCGGCCAGTTGATCCTGCACGATGAAGCGGAAATCGGAATGGGTGATGATCACGGGCGCACCGAATTCAGGCCCGGCCACCCGCCGCGCCGAGGCCTGGAACAGGGTCTCGCTGCCCGTGAGCGGCACGAACTGCTTGGGGTA
>SKMI01000045.1 GCA_007121115.1 Paracoccaceae bacterium
AGTTCCAGCGCCGCGCCCTCGGCCTCGGCCATGGCCTGAGCGGCCTGCATCAGCCACGCGGCCTCCTGCGGTGACAACTGGTCCGGGCGGGGCATGGCTTCGGCAAGCCGGGCGGACAGGGCGGCGCGGTCGATGCCCTCGGTGCGCGCCTCGGCCGCCAGCGCCAGCACGCCGGCAGCATCGCGCAGCGCGGTGCCGTAGTCATCGCGCCACCCGTCCGGCGGGTCGGCCTGCAGGAGCGTCGAGGCCTGCCGGAACATCGCATCCGCGCGGCGCGGGTCACCATAGGCCGCCAGCGCCGCGCCCATCTGCGCCGCGGCCAGCGGCGTGTCGAAGGCCTCGGCCCGCGTGTCGGCGTAGTAGCGCAGATCGCCGACTGCCGCCTCGCCCGCCCGCGCCAGCACCAGCATGGCGTAGGCATAGGGCGCGCCGCTCCGGCCGCGCAACTCGCCCGCGTAATTCACGCTGTTGCGCAGGTTGTCGAGCGCCATGCGCAAAGCGGTCTGCGGCACGGCGTGACCCTCGGCCCGCGCACGCCACAGGAAATCGGTGACATAGGCGTTGAGCCAGATATCGCCCCAGCCGGGGGACCAGAGGCCGAAGCTGCCCTCGGAAGTCTGGTTGGTCAGCACGGTGTCGATGGCGGCGCGGATGCGCTCTGCACGCGCCTCGGCATCGCCCAGACCCAGGGCACCCGCAACGTCACCCGCCATGAGCAATGGCAGGGTGGCCGAGACCACCTGCTCGGTGCAGCCCCATGGATACCCGCCCAGCCGCAGCATCATCCCCGGCAGGTCCAGCGCCGCCCCTGCCCCCGCCACCAGCGTCGCCCGCGCCGTGCCTGGCACCAGCCCGTCCAGCGCCGCCGCGTCGAAGGTGAACACCTGCCCCGGGTCCAGCGTGAACTGCGAGGCGCGCGCGATCTCCGGGTCGTTGCGCTCCACCCGTAGCGCGTGGGTGTGTTCAAGCACCTGCCCGTCTGGCAGCGTGAGGGCCAGCGCGATCTCATGCACGCCCTCCACCGTGGGCGCCAGCGGCACCTCAAGCACCGCGCGCCCGCTGTCCTGCAGCGTCACCGTGGCGGGCACCTCGCCCAGCCCGTGGCCGGTCAGCACCAGCGCCATCTCGCCCGAGGGGCCGCTGGCGTGGGTGAGTTCCAGCAGCAGCCGCGCGCGGTCGCCCGGCGCCAGGAAGCGCGGCGCGGTGATCTGCGCCACCACCGGGTCGGCCACCACCACATCGCCCGCAGCCTGCCCCACGCCCCGGTCGGACCAGGCCACCGCCATCACCCGCACCGTGCCGTTGAACGCGGGGAGGTCGAAGCTGACCTCGGCCCGCCCGTCCACCAGTTCCACCGGGCCGGAGAAGAAGGCCACCAGCTCCTCGGTCGGTGGGGGCGCGCTGCGGTCGATCCGCGCGGCATCGCCACCCGAACGGACCTGCCCCATTCCGCCCTGCGAGGCATCGATCAGGCGGCCATAGATGTCGCGCAGCGCCACGCCCAGTTGCCGCTGGCCCAGGAAATGCGCCGTGGGGTCCGGCGCCTCGAAGCGGGTAAGGTTCAGGATGCCCAGATCCACCGCCGCCACCGTCGCCCAGACCGGGCCTTCGGCGTCGCTCTCCAACGTGACGGTCAGTTGCCCACGCGGCGCGGCCTCGGTCGGCAGGTCCAGCGCCAGCGCCAGCGCCCGGTCGGCGGGGTCGACGCTTGCGTGCGCCAGCCCCAGTGCGCGGGCGGGCAGGTGCTCGGAGACGCCTTCGCCCGGCCTCACCAGCGTGGCGGTGACATAGGCGCCCGCGCCCCAGTCATCGGTCACGGGCAGGTCCAGCACGGTCTCCCCGGGCCCCACCGGGACAAGCTGCATGTCCACCACCCGGTCGCTGAGCACGCTGACCAGCGCCATGCCTTCGGAGCGCGGGACCAGCCGCAGGCGCGCCAGGTCCCCCGGCGCGTAATCGGCCCGGTCCAGCCCCATTTCCAGCATGTCCGGCGTGTCGCGAGTGCTGGCGGCGGCATACCACCCGGCGGTGAAGGGGACGGAGGCTTCTGCGCCCGCCACCTCGGCCCGCAACTCATATCGCCCCCAGTCCACCGGCGCGGTGATGCGCACCGGCGCGCCTGCGGCGGTGGCAGTGCCTTCGGCGACGCGGGTGCGGGTGGTCACCGGCTCCCAGTTCCAGGCGCCATGCAGGTTGAACCACTGGAAGCGGGTCTCCACCCGCTCCACCCGCCAGTCGATTGCGGTGGTCAGCACGCGGCCCTCGGGGTCGAGCGCGATCAGGTCGAACGCGGCCTCGCCACCTTCGGCCAGCATCCCGTCGAAACCGGGGCGGATGCCCGGCACCGGGCCGTCCGTGCGCACAGGATGCGACAGCGTCCGCTCCACCGGCCGCCCCGAGGTGTCGCGCAGCGCCACGGCCAGGTCCAGCGTCATGGGGCGGTTCAGCGGGCGCAGGTCGGCGACCGGCAACGGGGCGCGCAACGCGCCCGCGTCATCGGTCACCAGCATGTCGTCGAAGAAGGCGCGCTGGGTGTCGGCCTGGGCGTCATGGCGGCCGAAACGCCAGCCCTCCCAGCCCGCCAGCCGGTCGGTGCCGCGCAGGCTGGCCGAGCCTTCGAGCGCCAGCCCCGCCGCCGGGGCGCCGAAGAGGTAGCGCGCCGAGAGGTGCAGGTCCGGTGGGTCCGCCAGGTCGATGGTTTCGCCTTCGGCCAAGCCTTCCAGCATCGGGTCGAAGTCGATCCGCTCGGGCAGGAAATCCTCGACCAGCAGCGTGCTGCCCGCCAGCGGGGGCGCGTCCGTATCGGCCAGGATATCCAGCCGCCAGACCCCGCGCGGCACGCCGGGCCCGAGGTCGAAGCCGAACACATGCCCGCCCGCTGCCTGCGCGATTGCCAGGCTGCGGGCGTATTCCACGCCGTCCGGGCGCATCAGACGCGCGGTCAGCGGCAGGTCGGGGAGGGCGCGGGCGTCGCCGTCGCGGGCCAGCGCATTGGCGTGGATCGTCTCGCCCGCGCGATAGGCGCCCCGGTCGGTGGTCAGGAACACATCCACCGGGCCGGGCGCGGTGCGGCCCGCCACACCCCGGTCGGTCAGGTCGAACTCAGGTCCCGCAAGCGACAGCACCGCCATGTCGTCATCGCCATGGCGGACCTGCACCAGCGCGGGCGCCGAAGCCCCTGCGCCGCGCGTGAGCCCGGCGGCGAAATGCGCGTGGCCCATGGCATCGGTGCTGGCGGTGCCCAGCACGCGGTTCGACTGCGCCACCAGAGTCACCTCGGCCCCCGCGACCGGCTGCGCGTCCCCCAGCCCCTGCACCACCACGTTCAGCCCGTCATTGCCCCAAAGCGTGGAGAGGCCAAGGTCCGAGACCATGAACCATTGCGTCGCGGGCGGGTGGTCCCACGGGTCCTGCCCCGGGACGGCGGCGCGCAGCACATAGGCGCCGGGGTCCAGCGCGCCCAGCCCTTCGAGCGGCAGGCGCGTGGTCACGGCCCGGTTCAGCTCCTGCCCGACCTCCGCCGCGCCGGTCCACAAAGGCTCGGCGAAGCGGTCGGCGAAATCATCGATCCGCCAGTGGCTCATGGGTTCGCCGAACATGGTCTCGCGGATGGTGCCCGCCAGATTGCGGTCGCTCACCTGCCACAGGGTCAGGTCCAGTGCCTCGGTGTTCACCGTCTCCACCGGCAGGGCGCGCGGCCCGGCGGCGGGGAGAACATAGCCGCGCCCAGGAAAACGGACCAGCGGCGCGCGATCGCGGACGTAGAGTTGAAGCTCCACGGGGCGGCGCAGCACTTCGTCCGTGACGGCGGGCAGCCCCGCGCGCAGGGTCAGATTGTAGCGGGTGGCATGTGTCAGGCCGGTGATGCAAATCTCAGGGCCCTCGGCCTCGACCGCGTGGCCGGTGCCGGTGATCTGCACGAAGGGGGTGATGTCGCCGGGTGCCAGATCCTCGCTGAACACCGCGCAGATGCGCGGGGTGGCGGCGTCCGATTCGACCCGGTGATCGGTCATGCGGAAGCCGAACGCGTCCTCCAGCCGGTCGCGCTCCTCGCCCGCCACGCCGGGGACATGCGCCTCGGCGAGCCGCACGGCGCCCAGCGCGTCGCGCCCGCGCCGGTCGCGTTCCAGCGCGCGGGCCATGACCAGCGCGGCGTCGGCGCCCTGCCTCTCGCCATCCGCGCGCAGATAGGCGTTGATCGCTGCCGCCAGCGCGCGCCGGGTCAGGGCGGATTGCTCGGCGAAGCGGTCGGAGCGGCGCGTGTCCAGAAGTTGCGCGTAGTCCAGCCACGCCCCGCCGCTCTGCGCGACACTGGTCGCAGCGCCCAGCCGGTCCAGCGCCGTCTGCACATCGCCCGCGCGCAGCGCCGCGTTGGCGCCGCCGCGCAGGGTGTCCGCGTCCTGCCCGTCGGCGCTGTGGGCCAGGCCCAGCCCCTGCGCCCGCTCCCGCGCGGCAGCGAAATCCACGGGCGAAAGGAAATCCAGCCGGTCGCGTGCCGCCTCGGCGCGGACCATGGCGCCCGGCGGGGTCTCGGTGATCAGACCCGAGATCGCGCCCTCGAATCCCAATGCCTCGCCCAGCGTATGCTTCGGAAAACACGCGCCGTTGCGGGTGTTGAAGGTGAAACCCGTACATTGCGGCTGGCTCAGGCAGGCGGTGTGGCAGGCCTCGAGCGTGGTGTTGAAGACCGGCAGCATGTCGCCGCCGGGGAAATCGACGTCGCGCTCGGTGGCGATGGTGCGCTCCGGCAGGGGCGCGTCCTGCGCGAGAGCCTGCGAAAACGCCAGCGGCGTGGCGATCAGGGCGGCAAGAACTGCAATGCGCATGACATCCTCCGGGGAGCGGGGCCGGACAGCGGGCCGCGCGGCGCTGTGGTGCGGATGCGACCCCGGAGTGCCCCCGAAGATGCGCGCCGACACGGGCGATTAAAGCGCCATTCATCCTTGCCGGTCAATATCCGCGTGACCGGGACGCCCCGGTGCCAGCCGGGGCCCGTGCCGAAATGGAGCTTGCTGACAGACTGATGCATGAACGCCGGGCGCGGCTGCGCGCCGAACAGCGCCTGCTGCAGACCGAGCGGGCGCTGCGGCAGATGAATGAGGTCCTGCAACGCCATGCGCTGGACCTGTCGGACCAGCTCCGCGACCAGCGCAGCCTGATCGACCAGGCGCGTGCGAAGGCCGCGCAACTGGAGACCGAGAAGACGCAGGTCGCGCGCACCCTGGAAGAGGCGACCGAGACCATCGACATGGTCGAGGAACGGCTGCGCAATGGGATCAATACGCTGATCGACGGGTTCGCCATCTTCAGCGCCGAAAGCAAGCTGGTGATCGCCAACCGCGCTTATCTGCGCCCCTTTGCCGAGTTTCCCGGCGTGCGCCGGGGCGTGAGTTACCGGCGCATCCTGGAAATCTGCGCCCGCGAAGGCGTGGCCGATATCGGCGAGATGAAACCCGCCGACTGGATCGCCATGATGGAGGCGCGCTGGGAGCAGGAGCATATCCCCGACCAGGTAATGCATTTCACCATGGGCATCAGCGTGCGGCTGATCGAGCGCCGGGCACGCAACGGCGACATGGTCACCCTGGGCCGCAACATCACGAAGGCGCTGGAGCAGGAGGCCGCGCTGCGCGAGGCGCGCGAACGCGCCGAGGTCGCCAACCGGGCCAAGTCAGCGTTCCTGGCCAACATGAGCCACGAGATCCGCACGCCGATGAACGGGGTGGTGGGGATGGCGGACCTTCTGTGCACCACCGAGTTGTCCGACGACCAGCGGCTCTATGCCGACACCATCCGCGCCTCGGGCGAGGCGCTGCTGGCGATCATCAACGACGTGCTGGACTACTCCAAGATCGAGGCCGCGCAACTGAGCCTGCGCCCCGAACCCTTCGATCTGGAGCAATGCATCCACGAGGTGCTGACGCTCCTGCAACCCGATGCACACCGGCGCGGCATCGACCTGATCATGGATTACGACCTGTTCCTGCCCACGCGCTTCATCGCCGATCCGGGGCGGATGCGGCAGGTGCTGATCAACCTGATCGGCAATGCGGTGAAATTCACCGACAAGGGCCACGTGCTGATCCGCGTGACCGGGATGGCGGATGACGACCACGGCCTGCGGCTGCATGTCACGGTCGAGGATACCGGCATCGGCATCGCCCCCGAGGATCAGGACCGCATCTTCGGCGAGTTCAACCAGGTCGAGGATGCCAGCAACCGCCGGTTCGAGGGCACCGGGCTGGGTCTGGCGATCACCCGGCGGCTGGTGACGATGATGGGCGGCGAGATCTGGGTCGACTCCGAGCCCGGCAAGGGCGCCTGTTTCGGCTTTGCGCTTGCGCTTCCGGTGGACGAGGCCGCACCGGCTGCCGAACCGGTGGCGCTGACCCTGGGCCGGGTGATGGTGGTGGAGGGCAGCGCCGCGGGCCGGGCGATGCTGGAGCGCCAGTTGTCCATGCACGCCACCGACGTGATCGTCTGCCGCAGCGGTGCCGAAGCGCTGAAAGCGCTGAGCCAAGGGGGTGATCCGGCACTGATCCTGGTGGCGCAGACCATGGCCGGAATGGATGGCGCAACCTTCGCGCAGAAGGCGCGCGCGCAGGGAACGCGTGCGCGGGTGCTGCTGATGAGCAGCGATCCCGCCGCGCTGAACGCCGCGATGGCGGCGGGCGGGTTCGCGGGGGCGCTGCGCAAGCCGGTGCTGCGCGCCGAGCTGCTCGCCCGCCTGCAGGCCCTGTGCGCGGCCACGGCGGCGTCGGAACAAACCTCGCCCGCCGGAGCCAGCGCGCAGCCCGGCCCGCCCGACATGCCGCGCACCCCTGCGGACACGGACGCTGGCGCGCAGGGCGCCA
>SKMI01000280.1 GCA_007121115.1 Paracoccaceae bacterium
CGCGCGCCAGAACGCCCGATTCGTTGTCCACGATGATCGCCAGAGTGTGGCTTTCCAGCCGCTCGGCATTGGGGTCGCGCAGGTCATAGGCCGAGTGCTTCGAGCTGCCCTTTTCGATGTTCAGGGGGGACATGGGATACTCCGGTGTCTTCAGGCCGCGCCGAAAAGGCGGGCAAACAGGGTTTCGGCGCTGGCCAGCCGTTCGAACCGGCCCTTGTTGATCACGCGAATATCGTCGCGCACGCCCTTTGTGCCTTCGGCATTCCCGCGCGTATGGCGCCCGCGTTTCTCGCCCAGATCGGGCAGGGGATCGCCCGGTGCACCCCCGAACCAGAGGTATTCCACCGGGCGCAACGTCTCGGGGTCGACCACAACCCAGACCACACAACCGCCGGGCTTGGTGGCCAGTGCGACGTTGATATTCTGGGTCGCGGTGCGACCACCGGCCTTGCTGGCCTTCATCTGCACATGCCGGATCACGCCGTCACAGGCAAGCACAAGATCATAGCCCTGCGCATCGGTCTGGGTGCGCGCGACCTCGATCATCCGGTCGCGCGCCCAGCCCAGCGAACAGAGTTCCGCCAGCAGGATGTATTCGACATATTCCTCGCGGGTCGAGGAATGCCGCAGATGCTTGTCCATGCCGTGACGCTTACACCAGCACCGCGCCACCCGCGCCGATCACGCCCTGGGTTTCGGCCTCGCCCAGCAGCATGTCGTTATGCGCGTTGCCCGAGGGGATCATCGGGAAGCAGTTTTCGTGCTTTTCGACCAGGCAATCGAAGATCACCGGCCCGTCATAGGCCAGCATCTCGCGGATCGCATCATCGAGGTCCGCGTCATTGTCGCAGCGGATGCCCTTGCAGCCGAAGGCCTCGGCCAGCTTGACGAAATCCGGGAGTGCATCCGACCAGGAATGCGAATAGCGCTCGCCGTGCAGCAACTCCTGCCACTGGCGCACCATGCCCAGACGCTCGTTGTTCAGGATGAACTGCTTGACTGGCAGGCGATACTGGATCGCCGTCCCCATCTCCTGCATGTTCATCAGCCACGAGGCTTCCCCGGCGACGTTGATCACCAGCGCGTCGGGGTGGGCGACCTGCACGCCGACCGACGCCGGCAGCCCGTAGCCCATGGTGCCCAGACCGCCGCTGGTCATCCAGCGGTTCGGATCCTCGAACCCCATGTATTGCGCGGCCCACATCTGATGCTGGCCGACCTCGGTGGTGATGTAGCGGTCCATGTCCTTGGTCAGCGCTTCCAGCCGCGCGATGGCGTGCTGCGGCCGGATCACCCCGGTCGAGGGCTTGTAGGCCAGGCAGTTCACCGACTTCCAGTCGGCGATCTGCGCCCACCAGCGGTCCAGTGCCGGGCGGTTCACCTTGCGCCCGCGCGCGGTCCAGATTTCCAGCAGGTCCGCCAGCACCTCGGCCACATCGCCGATGATCGGCACGTCGGTCGCGATCACCTTGTTGATGGAGGACGGGTCGATATCGATATGCGCCTTGGTCGAACCCGGGCTGAATGCGTTGATCCGCCCCGTGATCCGGTCATCGAAGCGCGCGCCCACGTTGATCATCAGGTCGCAGTCATGCATGGACCAGTTGGCCTCATATGTGCCGTGCATCCCCAGCATCCCGATCCATTCCTTCCCCGAGGCCGGATAGGCCCCCAGCCCCATCAGGGTCGAGGTGATGGGAAAGCCCGTCGCGGTGACCAGTTCGCGCAGCAGTCGGCTTGCCTCGGGGCCCGAGTTGATGACCCCGCCGCCGGTATAGAAGACGGGCCGCTCGGCGGTTTCCATCAGCGTGGCCAGTTCCTCGATCCGGGCGCGGTCGCCCTTGGTGCGGGGGCGGTAATGGCTGGTGCGCGCCTGCGGCTTGTCGACATAGGCGCCGGTGGCGAATTGCACGTCCTTGGGGATATCCACCAGCACCGGACCGGGCCGCCCGGTGGTGGCCACATGGAACGCCTGATGGATGGTCTCGGCCAGCTTGTCGGTTTCCTTGACCAGCCAGTTCATCTTGGTGCAGGGCCGGGTGATGCCGACCGTATCGGCCTCCTGAAACGCGTCCGAGCCGACCATGAAGGTGGGCACCTGCCCCGACAGCACCACCAGCGGGATCGAATCCATCAGCGCATCGGTGATCCCCGTGACCGCATTGGTCGCCCCGGGCCCCGAGGTCACCAGCACCACGCCCGGCTTGCCGGTGGCGCGCGCATAGCCCTCGGCGGCGTGGACCGCGCCCTGTTCGTGCCGGACCAGAATGTGCTTGATGTCATTCTGCTGGAAGACCTCGTCATAGATGGGCAGCACCGCGCCGCCGGGGTAGCCGAACACCACGTCCACCCCCTGATCGCGGAGGGCCTGAACCACCATGCGGGCGCCGGTCATCTGACCTGTCATCGTCTTCGTCTCCATCTCCTGCCGGGCGGGCGGGGCCGTCACCGGACAAAAAAAGCCCCCGCGTGGGAACGGGGGCGCATGGGAAAACCGTCTGGGGTTCCGTTACCGGCCCATGCGCCATGTCCCTACAATTACGAGAGCGTTCAGCATCGGATTTCCTGCGTCGCGCGACCCAACTTGGCCGCGTAGCTGGAACGGTAATCAGCTTGCACCGGGGCGTCAACCTGCAAAACGTCCGGAAAATGACCCGGACGGGCAGGTTTCTTTGCGTTTCTTGCGCGGGTCGGGCTGGCGCCATCGGCTCTGGGATTCGGCGCTGTCGCCGGTTAGAGAGAATTTGCTTAACCTGCGAAGGAACCACCCATGAGCGACAATCTGCGCGGCAGCCTGCTGATGGTGCTGGCCATGGCGGCCTTCGCGCTCGAGGACATGCTGATCAAGCTCTTGGCCGACCGGGTCCCGCTGGGGCAGGTGATCACCTTCCTGGGCATCGGCGGGGCGGGGGTCTTTGCCGTGATCGTGCGCGCGCGGCGCCAGCGCGTGTTCGCGCCCGAGGCGCTCTCCGGCCCGGTGATCCTGCGCAACCTGTGCGAGGTGGTGGGCGGCATCGCCTTCGTCCTCGCCTTCGTGCTGGCGCCGCTGTCCACGGCTTCGGCGATCCTGCAGGCCACGCCCCTGGCGGTGACCCTGGGCGCGGCGGTGTTCATGGGCGCGCAGGTCGGCTGGCGGCGCTGGACGGCGATCCTTGCGGGCTTTGCCGGTGTCCTGCTGATCGTTCGGCCGGGGTTGGAGGGGTTCCAGCCCGCCTCGCTCTTTGCGGTGGTGGCGGTGGTGCTGCTGGCCACGCGGGATCTGGCCACGCGGCGGGTGCCCGTGCATGTCTCCGGCTGGCAGCTTTCGTGCTGGGCCTATGCGGCGATCATTCCGGGCGGGTTGCTGCTGTTCGCGGTGTTCAACGATGGGCCGGTGGTCCCCTCGGCCCCCGATGCGGCGCTCATGGGCGCCATGCTGGCGGTGGGGCTGGTCGCCTACTGGGCCATCGTGGCCGCCACCCGCACGGGCGAGGTCCCGGTCGTCACCCCGTTCCGCTACACGCGCATCCTGTTCGCGCTGGTCATCGGTGTGACCGTCTTTGGCGAACGCCCCGATGCGCTCACCCTTGTTGGCGCTACCATCGTCGTCGCCGCAGGGCTTTTCACGCTCTGGCGGGAAACGCGCGGGCGGGGTTTGCAGACCGGTCCGGGGGCGGTATAGGAGACAATATTCGGCCAACGAGGGACCCCATGAGCATCATCATCGATATCACCGGGCGCGAGATTCTGGACAGCCGCGGCAACCCCACGGTCGAGGTGGATGTGACGCTCGAAGACGGCACCATGGGTCGCGCGGCGGTGCCCTCGGGCGCCTCGACCGGCATGCACGAGGCGGTGGAACTGCGCGACGGCGACAAGGCCCGCTATCTGGGAAAGGGCGTGCTGAACGCCGTCGCCGCCGTGAACGGCGAGATCGCCGAGGAGTTGGTCGGGGTCGATGCAACCGAGCAGGTCGCCATCGACCAGGCGCTGATCGAACTCGACGGCACCCCGAACAAGGCCCGGCTTGGCGCCAACGCGATCCTCGGCGTCTCGCTCGCCGCGGCCAAGGCTGCGGCCGATTTCACCGCACAGCCGCTTTACCGCTACGTCGGCGGCACCGGCGCGCGGACCCTTCCGGTGCCGATGATGAACATCATCAACGGCGGCGAACACGCTGATAACCCGATAGATATCCAGGAGTTCATGATCATGCCCGTGGCCGCGGAAAACATCCGCGAGGCCGTGCGCATGGGCGCCGAAGTGTTCCACACGCTGAAGAAGGAACTGTCGGCGGCAGGGCTCAGCACCGGCATCGGCGACGAGGGCGGCTTCGCACCAAATCTCAACTCCACCCGTGATGCGCTTGATTTCATTCTGAAATCTGTCGAAAAAGCTGAGTATCGTCCGGGCGAGGATATCATGCTGGCGCTGGACTGCGCCGCCACCGAATACTTCAAGAACGGCGCCTATGTGCTTACTGGAGAAGGGAAAACACTGAACCGCGAGGAGAACGTCGACTACCTCGCCGCGCTGGTGGCCGATTATCCCATCCTCAGCATCGAGGACGGCTGCGCCGAAGATGACTGGGACGGCTGGAAGCTTCTGACCGACCGGCTGGGTGACAAGGTGCAGCTTGTGGGCGACGACAATTTCGTCACCAACCCGGGCCGGATCGCGCGCGGCATCGCCGAGGGCTGCGCGAATTCGCTGCTGGTCAAGGTCAACCAGATCGGTTCCTTGACCGAAACGCTCGAAGCCGTGGACATGGCGCATCGCGCACGGATGACCTGCGTGATGTCCCACCGGTCGGGCGAGACCGAGGATGCGACCATCGCGGACCTCGCCGTCGCCACCAACTGCGGGCAGATCAAGACCGGCTCGCTGGCGCGGTCGGACCGGCTGGCCAAATACAACCAGTTGATCCGGATCGAGGAAATGCTGGGCGAAGCCGCGCGTTACGCCGGGCGGTCGATCCTGCGCGGCTAAGATTGCAGCGTGCGCGTTTACGATTCCTAAGGATTCTTCCGTGACACTACGACCGGTGTAGAACCGTTCGTGCCGTCGTGGCGTGGCCAGGACCGCCGTCAATCGTCATGCGCCACATGTCGCCCTGTGGCAGCGGGCGGCAGCGCTTCGGTTCCGCAAGTCATCGCAAGGGGTTCGTGATGTTGGTTTCCTCGATCTTCCCCGCCACCGCGCCGGTGCCGCCGGCTGGCGCGCGTGATCCCACCGGCCGCCCCGTCCGCCTGCAGGGGCCACCCGCAGTGGCCCCGGCCGCGCCGCCGCAAGCCGCCTCCGATACCTCTGGAAACGGCGCCATCGCGCAGATCACCGCCGGGCGCGCAACCCTCATGGCATCCCTGCGCGCGCGGCTTGTGCTGCCGATGGCGGATCGGGCGCTGGCGGGGCCGCCGCCAAGCTTCCAGACCAGCCTGATCGAGGAGTTGCGCCGTGAAATGCAGGTGCTGCCTCTGGACCGATCGCCAGGCGATCCGGGCAACCCGGGGCATGCTGACCGCAACGTGCCAGGGCCCGGACAGGGGGACGCCGCGTCCATGACCGGACGGTCACGCGGGCTCGACAAACCGGACCGCGCGGCGACCGTCCCCGCCGACGGCCCGGAGGCGCCCGAAAACGGCGCGCAGATCGCCCCGCAGCCGCACGCGCGGGTCGACCGACATCTTTGATTGCCGCGATCCTTGATCACGGCGCCCGTGGGTTAGCCCCACTCTGGCCGCCCATCCCCTGATGGCCCGGCGATCTGCCGGTCGGCGCGGATCGCCGCAGCGAGGGGCCAAGCGCCCGAACACGCGCTCAAAGGCTGTCGCGCGGGACATGCCGTCGCGCGGTGGTGTTCAAGTCCCCCGGGATGGGGAGGCTAGGGCTGCAACATTTCTGCAAACTCGTGGCCCAAGACGCCACCAAATCGCCCACCTTGGCGTCCGGTCCTGTCCGCCCGCCGGGTCTGCACCCAATCAGCGCCATCGGCCAACGCGCCCCGCCCGGCTTTCGCCACTGCCCTTGCGCCATTGACCTGAACGACCACAACCTGTCCCGCAGCAACTGCCGCCCTGAGCGCGCTCGAGCGGTGCATCGCCGCGACGCGTCAGGCATCAGTCTCGCAATGCGCTCGCGACGCAGACAAGGCATCCCGCGCACATAAACCACACGCGGCCTGCTCGGGCCCGCATCCCGACAGGCCTTCGCCCTCGGCCCTTGCAGCACACCGTGACCCGTCGCGCAAGACCGGCCCGCCTGCGTAACAAATCCTCGTCCTTGACCGGCTCAGTACAGCAGCGCACAACAGGGGCCTATAGCCCGGATGCCAGCACCATGCCCACCATCGACCTGATCAACGGCCCCAACCTGAACCTCCTCGGCCTGCGCGAGCCAGCGATCTATGGCCATGCCACGCTCGCCGATGTCGAAACCCGCGCGCAGGCGCTGGGTGGCGAACTCGGCCTCACGGTCACCACCTTCCAGTCCAACCACGAAGGCGCGCTGGTGGACCGCATCCAGGCCGCGCGCGCCACTGCGCAGGGGATCGTCCTCAACCCCGGTGCCTATACCCATACCTCGGTCGCGATCCTGGATGCGCTCAACACCTTCGACGGCCCGGTGATCGAGGTGCATGTCTCCAACATCCACCGGCGCGAGGCGTTTCGGCAGCACTCCTACGTCTCGCTGCGCGCCGACGCGGTGATCGCGGGCTGCGGTGTGCAGGGCTACGACCTGGCGCTGCACCGGCTTGCGGAACTCCTGCGCGGCGGGGGCTGAGCGCCCCGCCGACCGGCAGCACGCCCGCGCGCGCGCAGCGCGCGCCCGGCCCA
>SKMI01000079.1 GCA_007121115.1 Paracoccaceae bacterium
GCCATGACGAAGTGGTGCACGGCAAGGGCTCGATGCTGGCCAGGATGCCGGGCGACAACTGGCAGAAATTCGCCAACCTGCGCGCCTATTACGGGTTCATGTGGGGGCACCCGGGCAAGAAACTTCTGTTCATGGGCTGCGAATTCGGCCAGCGGGCGGAATGGAACCACGACAGCGAACTGCCCTGGGACGAGGCGGCGCAACCGGCGAACGCGGGGCTGCAGCGGTTGGTGCGCGACCTGAACGCGCTTTACCGCGACACCCCCGCGCTCCACGCCCGCGATTGCGAGCCCGAAGGCTTCGGCTGGCTGGACGGCGGCGCCACCGAGCTTTCGGTGATTGCATTTTCACGCCACGCCCCCGATGCGCCCGCCGTCGCGGTGATCTGCAACTTCACCCCCATGCCGCGCCGCTGGCGCTGCCCGCTGCCCGCGCCCGGGCGCTGGCGCGAGGCGCTGAACACCGACGCACCCGAATATGGCGGCACCGGCGTGGGCAACGGCGGCGCGGTGATGGCCGCGGAAGCGCCGAGCATGGGCCAGCCGGCTTCGGCCGAGATCGAACTGCCGCCGCTGGCCACGCTGTTCCTGATCCACGACCCGGAGAGTGGCTGACCAGCCATGAAAGAGATACCCGGACCGCCCAGGGCGGGCCGGACCAACAGGGAGAGCCATCATGTCCCCAGCCCCCTTCCGGCTTTCATCCCGCGCCATGGCCTTTGTCCTGGCCGGCGGTCGCGGCTCACGGCTGAAGGAGTTGACCGATGACCGCGCCAAGCCCGCGGTTTATTTCGGCGGCAAGACTCGGATCATCGATTTCGCGCTGTCCAACGCGCTGAACTCGGGCATCCGCAAGATGGCCATCGCCACGCAATACAAGGCCCATTCGCTGATCCGCCACTGCCAGCGCGGCTGGAATTTCTTTCGCGCCGAGCGCAACGAATACCTCGATATCCTGCCCGCCTCGCAGCGGGTGGACGAGGTGCATTGGTATCAGGGCACGGCCGATGCGGTCTATCAGAACATCGACATCGTCGACAGCTACGGAATTGATTACGTTGTGATTCTGGCGGGCGATCACATCTACAAGATGGATTACGAGGTGATGCTGCGCGAGCATGTGGAAACCGGCGCGGACGTGACCGTCGGCTGCCTGACAGTGCCGCGGATGGAGGCCACGGCCTTTGGCGTGATGCATGTGGACCACGCCGGGCGGATCACCGATTTCCTGGAAAAGCCCGCTGACCCACCGGGGATGCCCGATGACCCGGACCGCGCGCTGGCGTCGATGGGGATCTACGTGTTCCGCTGGAAATTCCTGCGCCAGCGTCTGATGGAGGATGCCAACGACCCCAACTCGCGGCGCGATTTCGGCGGCGACATCATCCCTGACGTGGTCAGGAACGGCAAGGCGATGGCGCACAGGTTTGACGACAGTTGCGTGCGCCACCGCGCCGATGCACCCGCTTACTGGCGCGACGTGGGCACGGTGGATGCCTTCTGGCAGGCCAATATCGACCTGACCGATTTCGACCCCGATCTGGACCTGTGGGACACCAACTGGCCGATCTGGACCTATTCCGAGAGCGTCCCACCCGCCAAGTTCATCCACGATGACCCCGACCGGCGCGGGCTGGCGATCAGTTCGCTGGTCTCGGGCGGGTGCATCATCTCGGGGACCGAGGTGCGCAATTCGCTGCTGTTCACCGGGGTACATACGAATTCCTATTCCAAGCTGGACCAGGTGGTCGCCCTGCCCTATGCCGAAATCGCCCGCCACGCGCGGCTGAGCAAGGTGGTGCTGGATCGCCGGGTTCACATTCCGCAAGGGCTGGTGGTGGGCGAGGACCCCGAGGAGGATCGCAAATGGTTCCGCGTGACCGACAGCGGCGTGACGCTCATCACCCAGCCGATGCTGGACCGGCGGGCAGCGGCCGTGGGCTGAGCGGGGGCGCCGTATGAAGCCGGCGCTGGCCGTCGCCTCGGAATGCGTGCCGCTGGTCAAGACCGGGGGCCTGGCCGATGTGACCGGCGCGCTGCCGGGCGCCATGGCAGGCAACGGCTGGGCGCTGCGCACGCTGCTGCCCGGCTATCGCCCGGTGATGGCCGTTGCGGCCAATGCGGGCGCGCAACCGGTGCTGGACCTGCCGGGTTTGGCGGCGGGGGATGCGCGGGTGCTGGCGTTGCGTTACGCGGGGCTGGACCTTCTGGTGCTGAACGCGCCGCATCTCTATGACCGCGACGGCTCGCCCTATCTGGACGCCGGGGGCAACGACTGGAGCGACAACGACCTGCGCTTTGCCGCGCTCGCGCAGACGGCGGCGCGGATCGCGGGCGGCGCGCTGGAGGGCTGGGTGCCGCATCTGCTGCATCTGCATGACTGGCAGGCCGCGCTGGTGCCCGAATATCTGGCCGCGGAAGGAACGCGCGTGCCGGTGGTCCTGACCATTCACAACATTGCCTTTCACGGGCTGACCGCGCCCGACCGGATCGGCGCGCTGGGGCTGGACCCGGCCCGCTTCATCCCCGACGGCTATGAATACTACGGCCATGTGAGCGCGCTGAAGGCCGGGCTTCAGGGCGCGGACCGGATCACCACCGTCTCGCCCACCTATGCGCGCGAGTTGACCACGCCGGAATTCGGCATGGGGCTGGATGGCGTGATCAGGGCGCGCGCGGGCGTGCTGACCGGCATCCTGAACGGGATCGACACGCGGGTCTGGAACCCGCGCAAGGACCCCCACGTCCGCCGCTACCAGACCCCACGCGGCAAGGCCGCCAACCGAAAGCGGCTGCGCGCCGAATTCGGCCTGCCCGCGGCACCGGGGCCGCTGGCGGTCGTGATTTCGCGGCTGACCACGCAGAAGGGGCTGGACCTGCTGCTGGACGCCCTGCCCGCCTTCACCGCCGCGGGCGGTCAACTGGCGCTGCTGGGCTCGGGCGACCGGGCGCTGGAAAACGCCTGGCTTCAGGCTGCGCGGGACAGCGATGCGGTGGCGGTGCGCATCGGCTATGACGAAACGCTCGCGCACCGGATGTTCGCGGGCGGCGACGCGGTGCTGGTCCCGTCGCGGTTCGAACCCTGCGGGCTGACCCAGCTTTACGCGCTGCGCTACGGCGCGGTGCCGGTGGTGGCGCGCACCGGGGGGCTGGCCGACACCGTGATCCACGCCAACGACGCCGCCCTGCGCGCGGGCACCGCCACGGGTCTGGTCCACGCCCCAGACGATGCCGAAGCGCTGGCGACCGCGCTCACCGACCTTTGCCTCCTGCACGCGCAGTCCGAGCGCTGGTCCCTGATCCAGGCCAATGGCATGAAGCACCCGGTGGGCTGGGAGGTCTCAAGCGCGCAATACGCGGCGCTTTATGACGCGATGATGGTGAGCTGAATGGCGCAATACACGATGACCCGCGGGCGCTACATGCGCATCGGCGCCGAATTTGATGGCGACGGGGTGAATTTCGCCGTGTTTTCGGAACATGCCACCGGCATCGACCTGTGCCTGTTTTCGCCCGATGGCGCCCGCGAACTGGCGCGCCTGCCCCTGCCCGAACGCACCGGCTATGTCTGGCACGGCCGCGTGCCCGGGTTGGTGCCGGGGCAGCTTTACGGCTACCGCGCCCATGGCCCCTACGCGCCCGAGCAGGGCCACCGCTTCAACCCGCACAAGCTGTTGCTGGACCCCTATGCCAAGCGCATCACCGGTCACCCCCGCTGGTCCGAGGCGCTTTACGGCTACAACACCGCCGCCAAGTCGCAGGATCTGACCTTCAACACCCGCGACTCGGCGCGGTTCATGCCGAAATGCGTGGTCGAGGATCCCAGCTTCCACTGGGGCAACGACCGCCCTCCCGCGCACACCATCGCGCAAAGCGTGATCTACGAGGCGCATGTGAAGGGTTACACCGCCCTGCGCGATGTCCACCACGCGGGCCATTTCCTGGCGCTGGCTTCGGACGAGGCGGTGGACCATCTGCTGGACCTGGGCGTGACGGCGATCGAGCTCTTGCCCGTGCAGGCCTTCCTGAACGACAGGTTCCTGGTCGACCGGAACCTGACGAATTACTGGGGCTACCAGCCCATCGGATATTTCGCGCCCGAGCCGCGCTACATGTCCACCGGCCAGATCGCCGAGTTCCAGCACGTGGTCAAACGTCTGCACGCCGCCGGGATCGAGGTGATCCTGGACGTGGTCTACAACCATACCGGCGAGGGTTCCGAGCTTGGCCCCACGCTGTCCTTCCGGGGGCTGGACAATCGCAGCTATTACCGGCTGGTCGCGGACAACCCGCGCCACTGCATCAATGACACCGGCTGCGGCAACACGCTGAACCTGGACCATCCCATGGTGCTGCGCATGGTCATGGACAGCCTGCGCTACTGGGTCGAGGCGATGCATGTGGACGGCTTCCGCTTCGATCTGGCGTCCACGCTCGCGCGCGATGATAACGGGTTCCAGCCCAACGGCGCGTTCTTTGCCGCGATCCGGCAGGACCCGGTGCTCAGCCGCGTCAAGCTGATCGCCGAGCCCTGGGATATCGGACCCGGCGGCTATCAGCTTGGCGCCTATCCCCACCCGTTCCTGGAATGGAATGACAAGTTCCGCGACGGGGTGCGCCGGTTCTGGCGCGGCGACGACGGGCTGGCGCGCGATCTGGCCACGCGGATCACCGGCTCGGCGGAACAGTTCGACCATTCGGGCCGGTCGGCCACCAGTTCGGTGAATTTCATCAGCGCACATGACGGGATGACCCTCCGCGATCTGGTCAGCTATTCCCGCAAGCACAACGAGGCCAACAAGGAAGCCAACCACGACGGCCATGGCGAGGATTTCTGCGACAACATGGGCCATGAGGGGCCAACCGACGATCCCGCCATCTCCGCCGCCCGCGCGCAGCGGTCGCGCAACATGTTGGCCACCACGCTCTTGTCGCAGGGCACGCCGATGCTGCTGGCGGGCGACGAGATCGGGCACACGCAGAAGGGCAACAACAACACCTATTGCCAGGACAACGAACTGACCTGGCTGGACTGGTCCCGCGCCGACCGGGGGCTGATGGCCTTTACCCGCAAGCTGATCGCCTTTCGCACCGCGCATCCGATCCTGCGCCAGAAACGCTTCCTGCACTCGCGCCCGCGCGACGCCGATGGGACCGATGATCTGATCTGGTGGCATCCTTCGGGGCGGCGCATGACGCCCGAGGACTGGCAGGACCCGGAGCTGGCCAATGTCTGCGTGGAATTCCGGACCGCGTCGGGGACGCCTGAATATGACGATCTGGAATACGCGATCTTCGTGATCTTCAATGCCGGGTCCGAGCTGCATGTCGCCCTGCCCCACCCGCCTGAAGGGCAGATCTGGTCGCGCCACATCAACACCGCCGAGCCCGAGGCCCCGCCGCAGACGCTGGCGGCCATCGTCCATGTGCCCGCGCATTCGGTCTCGGCGCTGGTGCTCGAGGGGCCGGGATGAGCGCGCTCGACCGGCTTTGTGCGGCGCTGAACCTGCAATGGGCCTATGTGGACGGCGCCGGGCGGGATCAGTGCGCGCCGGTCGAATCGCGCCTCGCGGTGCTGGCCGCCATGGGTCTGCCGGTGACGACCGAGGCCGAGGCCGCTGAGGCGCTCGCCGCCCTGCCCCCCGCCCCGGGCTGGCGGATCGTCACACCTGAGACCCACGCGCCAGTGACGCCCGGCGCTGAGTGGCGGCTGACCCTCGAGGACGGGACGCTTGCGACCGGCCCCGCACGCACGCCTCTTCCGCCGCTACCCTTGGGCATCCACCGGCTGGAAACCGACGCAGGGTCCGAGACCCTGCTCACCGCCCCCACAACCCTGCCCGCCCCCGAACCCGCCTGGGGCCTGAACGCACCGCTCTATGGCTTGTGGGAGGGCGCGCGCGCCGGGGCGGGCAGCTACACGCAACTGGCCCGGCTGGCCGAGGCGCTGGCCGACGCAGGCGCCGGGTTCCTGGGTCTCAACCCGGTGCATGCGGGGTTCATGGACGCGCGGAACTACAGCCCCTACGCCCCGTCGCACCGCCGCCGCTGGAACGTGCTCCACATCGACGCGGGCGCGGCGCACGCCGACACCGGCGACCTGGTCGATTACGCCCGTGTCTGGCCCGCGCAAGCGGCGGCCCTGCGCGCGGCTTACGCGGATTTCGCAGGCGATCCGGCCTTCGACCGCTGGCGTGCCGCCGAGGGGCGCGCGCTGACGGATTTCGCCACCCATCAGGCGCTTTCCGAAATCCACGGCTCCTACTGGACCGACTGGCCCGAGCCGCTGCACCAACCCGATAGCCCCCTCGTCCACAAGTTCGCCGCCGAGAACCCGGACGCGCTGCGCTTCCACGCCTGGTGCCAGTGGCAGGCCGAGGTGCAATTGGCGCAAGCCGCCCGCGCCACCGGGACCATGGCGCACGGGCTCTATCTGGACCTGGCCGTGGGCACCCATCCGGCAGGGGCCGAAACCTGGGCCGAACCGGGTCAGTTCGTGCGCGGCCTCTCGCTGGGCGCGCCACCCGACCTGCTGGGGCCTTCGGGGCAGCGCTGGGGCCTTGCGCCGATGGACCCGCGCGCGCTGGCGGCGAACGGCTTTGCCGCGCTCGCGCAGACCCTGCGCCAGCAATTCCGCTTCGCCCGGGTGCTGCGGATCGACCATATCCTGGGTTTTGAGCGCGCCTTCTGGATCCCCGATGACCTGCCGGGCCTCTATGTCGGCATGCCGCGCGCGGCCATGCTGGCGGTGGCGCGGATCGAGGCCGCGCGCGCGGGCGCCACCATCATCGGCGAGGACCTGGGCAC
>SKMI01000030.1 GCA_007121115.1 Paracoccaceae bacterium
CGCTCGCCGCGCCCGCAGGCGCGCCCCGGCCTCGCCGGGCTGCCGGCCGCGCAACCGGCGACCGATATCGTCAACCGCGCGCGGCTGGGCGGGACCGTCGGGTTCGCGGTGATCGACATGGACAGCGGCCGGCTGCTGGAGGATCAGAACGCGCAGGCCGCGCTGCCCCCCGCCAGCGTGGCCAAGGCCGTCACCGCGCTTTATACGCGCGAGGCGCTGGGGCCTTCGCACCGCTTCACCACGCGGCTGATGGGCACCGGCGCGGTCAGCGAGGGCACGCTGCAGGGCGATCTGTGGCTGGTGGGCGGTGGCGATCCCACGCTGGACACCGACGCGCTGGCGGCCATGGCGGCGGCGTTGCGGGCGCGTGGGGTGCAACGGATCACGGGGCGGTTCCGGGTCTGGGGCAGCGCGCTGCCACACATTGCGCAGATCACCGACGACCAGCCGCCGCAGGCGGGCTATAACGCCACCGTCTCGGGGCTGAACCTGAACTTCAACCGGGTGCATTTCAGCTGGCGGCGCAGTGGCGGCGGCCATGCGGTGGCCATGGATGCGCGGTCGGGCACACGCCAGCCGGCGGTGAGCATGGCGCAGATGCAGATCGTCAACCGCCGCACGCCGGTCTATACCTACACCAACCGCGACGGTCTGGAACAATGGACCGTGGCGCAGGCCGCGCTGGGCGGCAGCGGCGCGCGCTGGTTGCCGGTGCGCCAGCCCGAACGCTACGCGGCCGATGTGTTCCGCACCCTGGCGGCGGCGCAGGGCGTGACGCTCCCCGCCGGGGAACCAGCCCCGCGCACCGCAACCCCCGGCGGCACCGTGCTGGCCGAACACCGCTCCGACCCGCTGGACACGCTGCTGCGCGACATGCTGCGGTTTTCCACCAACATCACGGCCGAGGCGATGGGGCTGGCCGCAAGCATCGCGCGTGGGCATGCGCCGGGCAACCTGCGCGCCTCGGCGCAACTGATGAACGGCTGGGCGGCGCAACGCTACGGGCTGCGCACCGCCGGGTTCACCGATCACTCGGGCCTCGGCGCCGATGCGGCGGTCGGCATGGCGGATCTGGCGCGGTTCTTCGCGCGCAGCGGGGCCGAAGGCGCGCTCCCCGAGTTGCTGCGCGCCCATGACATGCGCGATGCCAGCGGCAACCGCATCGCCAACCACCCGCTGAGGGTACGCGCCAAGACCGGGACGCTGCATTTCGTCTCGGCGCTGGGGGGGGTGGTGACGGCGCCGGGCGATCGGCGGCTGGCCTTTGCGATTTCCGCCGCCGACCTGCCCCGGCGGGCCCGCATCCCCGAGGCGCAGCGCGAACGCCCCGAAGGCGGCGCGGCCTGGACCCGGCGCGCGCGTCGGATGCAGCAGGAACTCATCGAACGCTGGGGCGCCGTGCACGGCTGATTGCGGCCACTCACCTGCACCCCCGGTGGCGCGGACGCGCCTACCGCGCACGATTGACCCTGCTGCGCGCCTGCGCGCGGCAGAGCCCCCGAAGTGCCCCGAAAACAGACGGGGGGTGGGCGGGCGGGCGGGGCGCTGAGGGGGCGCTTCTGTTCCGACCGATCAATAGCTGCGCGGCAAACCCAACACGTGCTCGGCGATGTAGGACAGGATCAGGTTCGTCGAAATCGGCGCCACCTGATACAGACGCGTTTCACGGAACTTGCGTTCGATGTCATATTCCTCGGCGAAGCCGAAGCCGCCATGGGTCTGCACCGCCGCCTCGGCGGCCTCCCAACTGGCCTCGGCGGCCAGCATCTTGGCCATGTTCGCCTCGGCCCCGGGGTTCTCGCCGACTTCATACCGGCGCACGGCATCCTGGACCATCAGTTCCGCCGCGCGCATCCGCGCATAGGCCTGCGCGATGGGAAAGGCGATGCCTTGGTTCTGGCCGATGGGGCGACCGAAGACCTCGCGCTCCTTCGCATAGGCGCTGGCCTTGTCGATCAGCCATTTCGCATCGCCGATGCACTCGGCGGCGATCAGGATGCGCTCGGCGTTCATGCCCGACATGATGTAACGGAACCCGCGCCCTTCCTCGCCGATCAGGTTGTCGGCGGGGATTTCGACGTCGTCGAAGAACACCTCGCAGGTGGCGTGGTTCATCATGGTGCGGATGGGGGAAATGCGCAGCCCGTTCCCGCGCGCGGCGTTCATGTCGAGGATGAAGACCGACAGCCCGTCGGTGCGTTTGGCCACCTGATCCACGGGGGTGGTGCGTGCCAGCAGGATCATCAGGTCGGAATACTCGGCCCGGCTGGTCCAGATCTTCTGGCCGTTGACGATATAGCGGTCGCCGTCGCGCCGGGCGAAGGTCTTGATGGCGGGGGTGTTGGTGCCGCTACCGGGTTCGGTCACGCCGAAGGCCTGCAGCCGCAGATCGCCGCTGGCGATGCCGGGAAGGTAGCGCGCCTTCTGCGCGTCGCTACCATGGCGCAGCAGCGTGCCCATGGTATACATCTGCGCGTGACAGGCACCGGCGTTGCCGCCGGAGTGGTGGATTTCCTCGAGGATCGCCGCCCCCGCCGACAGGCCCAGCCCGATGCCGCCAAACTCCTCGGGGATGAGCGCGGCCAGATAGCCCTGCGCGGTCAGCGCATCCACGAATTCCGCCGGATAGGCACGCTCGGCGTCGAGCTTGCGCCAGTACTCGCCGGGGAAATCCGCGCAGAGCCGTGCCACCGCGTCCCTGATGTCCTGATGCTGGTCGATCATCCGGCCCCCTGCCTCCCTGCCGCTATCCCTGCCAGGGGCATATACCAGCGGCACCGCCACCGAAAGGGCAGCGGGCTTCGCGCGGGATGGCTCAGACGGCGTGCGCCAGCGGCAGCACCACGTCGAAACACGCTCCTTCCCCCGGCTGCGACCGGATCACCATCCGCCCGCGATGCCGCGCCACGATATGCTTGACGATCGCCAGCCCCAGCCCGGTGCCGCCGCTTTCGCGCGACCGCGCCTTGTCCACGCGAAAGAACCGCTCGGTCAGGCGCGGGATGAAGACCGGGTCCACGCCTTCGCCCCAGTCCTGCACGCGCACCCGCAACGCCGCACCCCCAACCCCGGCAAACCCCGAAAGCTGCGTGCAGCCGATGGCCACCCGCCCGCCGCTGGGCCCGTATTTCAGCGCGTTTTCCAGCAGGTTGTGAAAGACCTGCACAAGCTGGTCATGGTCGCCCGGCACCTCTGGCAGATCCTCGGGCAGGTCCAGTTCGACCCGTACGCCTGTCGCCTCGATCTGCGGGCGCAGCGCGGCGATGGTGGCGTGGAGCACCGCCGCGATCGAGACTGGATCGCGCGGGCGGATGCGTTGTGCATTTTCCACCCGCGAGAGCGACAGGAGGTCCGCCACCAGTCCGGTCATGCGCGCGCACTCCTGCGCCATGATATCGAGGAACTCGGCGCGGGTGTCCGGGTCGGCGCCCGCCGTGCCCTGCAGGGTTTCGATGAACCCCGCCAGCACCGTCAGCGGCGAGCGCAATTCATGGCTGACATTGGCGACGAAATCGCGCCGCTGCGCCTCGGCGGCGACGATCTCGGACACGTCGCGCAGGCTCACGACCCAGGGCCCGCCCTCGGGCCAGTGCAGGGTGACGCGCCAGCGCGCGTCGGCGTTTTCGCCGGAAAACAGGATGTCGGCCTCGGCCGCGCCGCCATCGCGTGCCACCCGGTCCAGCGCCGCCGTGATTTCGGGTTGGCGGAACACGGCACGCAAGTGCAACCCCAAGGCCCCAGCACCCAGCAACTCCAGTGCCGGAGGGTTCGCCTCGGTCACATATCCGTCGCCATCGGCCAGCAGGACCGGGTCCGGCAGGGCATGTAGCAGGGTGGGGACGGACAGGGCGTGCATCACTTCAGATCCGGGCGTGGCAAGGCAGGGTCACAGGGCGTTCTACGGCCTGTTATGTGACAATGCCATGACAACCACCCCCGGCAGACGCAACTGACATCAAAGAACCGGCCCCGCAATGCAGGGCCGGTCCAGTGCCGAACGGATTGGCGCGCGGCGTTACTGGCCGCCGCCAAGCTGGTGGACATAGGCCGCCACGGCGCGAATCTCGGCCTCGCGCAGCCGGGTTTCGAAGCCGGGCATCACGCCGAAGCGGCTGTAATAGATGCTGTGGCGAATGTCTTCTTCGGTGCCGCCATAGAACCAGATCTGGTTGTTCAGCGCCGGGGCGCCCAGATCGTAGTTGCCGCCACCATCGTCGCCGTGACACGAGGCGCAGTTCCACTGGAATTCTTCGGCGCCGAGTTCGATCAGGTCTTCATTGTAGTCCTGACCGGACATCCGCAGCACATAGTGTGTGATGGCGTCGATCTCTTCCTCATCCAGCAGGCCGTCCACGCCAAAGGCGGGCATTTCGGACCAGCGGGCGTCCATGTAATCCTCGTTGCGAATGCCCCAGGTTACGGTGGTGACAATGTCATCCATCGTTCCGCCCCAGAGCCAGGCATCGTTCAGCAGGTTGGGATAACCCGCCGCCTGCACGCCGGCGCCGCCCGCGCCGTGGCACTGCGAACACTGGGCCGCAAAGACCGATGACCCCGCGTTCACCGCGAAACGGTGCAGTTCCGGATCCTCGCGGATCTCGTCCAGGTCAGTCTCCATCAGTTGCGCGAACCACATGTCGTTGCGGGCCTCGAACTCCTCGATCTCGGTTGAGACGTTGGCGCGCGAGGAATAGCCCAGCAGGCCCGAGGTCGCGCTCTGGATACCGGGCCAGGCCGGATAGGCGATCCAGTAGCCGACCGACCAGACCACGGTGATCAGGAAGATCCAGACCCACCAGCGGGGCATGGGATTGTCGTATTCCTCGATCCCGTCCCAGCTGTGGCCGGTGGTGGGGACGTCTTCGTCTTTCTTGCCCGAAGGCCTGTTCTTGGGGGCTTCAGCCATCAGCGGGCCTCTTTGGGTTCAGGGCGCGTCTTCCGTTGGTCGGCCTTGGAGCGGCCGTCTTCGGGGGGCGCGGGCTTGTCGTCATTGCGAAAGATCATGTTCGACGTCTCGTCATGGACCTTCTTCGCGCCGGGGCGGAAGATGAAGATCACCACCCCGATGAAGAACAGGAACATGAACAGCAGGTGCCAGCTGTCGGCAAAGGTCCGAAGCCAGGTGTAGGTTTCCATCGTGTCCTCCTCAGCGGCTCTGGTCGGGGACGAAGGTGTCGAAGTCCACCAGCGTGCCCAGCATCTGCATGTAGGCGATGATGGCATCCATCTCGGTGACCTCGGGCTGGCCGTCGAAGTTGCGCTGCTGCGCGCCCGGATACCGGTCCAGCACGCCCGGGTCGCCCTCCGGGTCAGCCTGGGCGAAGAAATCGTCCAGCGCGGCGTCCATCATCTCGTCGTCATAGGGATGCCCCAGAACGCGATAGACCCGCATGATGTCGCGCACATGTTCGGCGTCTGAGCGGCCGAGCGTGCGGTTCATCATGAACCCGTAGCTGGGCATGATCGATTCCGGGACCACCGAGGACGGGGCGATCATGTGCTGCACGTGCCAGTCATCGCTGTACCGCCCGCCCAGACGCGCCAGATCAGGCCCGGTCCGCTTGGACCCCCACTGGAACGGGTGGTCATACATGGACTCGGCCGCCAGCGAGTAATGGCCGTAGCGCTCCACCTCGTCGCGCATGGGACGGATCATCTGGCTGTGGCAGTTGTAGCATCCCTCGCGCAGGTAGATCTCGCGCCCGGCGATCTCCAGCGGCGAATAGGGGCGCACGCCCTCCACCTCCTCGATGGTGTTTTCGAGGTAGAACAGCGGCACGATCTGCACGATCCCCCCGATGGTGACCACCAGAAAGCTGAGGACCAGCAGCAGGGTGGCGTGCGTCTCGATCTTCTTGTGATGTCTGAAAATGCTCATCACACGCTCCCTTATTCAGCGGCCACGGCAGCGGCGGGCGCGGGTTTGCGCTCGGCCGTGCTGGTGACGGTTTTCCACAGGTTGTAGCACATGATGATCGCCCCCAGGAGGAACATCAGCCCGCCCAGCGTGCGCACCACATACATCGGGAACTTGGCGGCCACGGTGTCGGCGAAGGAGTTCACCAGGAAGCCCTGCGCATCGACTTCGCGCCACATCAGCCCTTCCATGATGCCGGTCACCCACATGGAGGCCGCGTAGAGCACGATCCCCAGCGTGGCGAGCCAGAAGTGCCAGCTGACCAACCGCACGGAATACAGTCCCTCGCGTTGCCACAGCTTCGGCACCAGGTAGTAGAGCGCGCCGAAGGTGATCATGCCGTTCCAGCCCAGCGCGCCCGAGTGCACATGCCCGACGGTCCAGTCGGTGTAATGCGACAGCGCGTTCACGGTCTTGATCGACATCATCGGCCCCTCGAAGGTCGCCATGCCGTAAAAGCCCACCGCGACCACCATCATCCGGATCACCGGATCGGTGCGCAGCTTGTCCCAGGCGCCCGAGAGCGTCATCAGCCCGTTGATCATGCCCCCCCAGGAAGGCATCCACAGCATGATCGAGAAGGTCATGCCCAGCGTCTGCGCCCAGTCGGGCAGCGCGGTGTAGTGCAGGTGGTGCGGACCGGCCCAGATATACAGGAAGATCAGTGCCCAGAAGTGCACGATCGACAGCTTGTAGCTGTAGACCGGACGCTCGGCCTGCTTGGGGATGAAGTAGTACATCATGCCCAGGAAGCCGGCGGTCAGGAAGAAGCCCACCGCGTTGTGGCCGTACCACCACTGGATCATGGCCGACTGCACGCCCGACCACACCGGCACCGACTTCGACCCCCAGATCGACACCGGGATCGACACGTTGTTGACCAGGTGCA
>SKMI01000109.1 GCA_007121115.1 Paracoccaceae bacterium
ACGCCCAAGAACACCCGGAACAGGCTCGATTCCACCCCGGCAAAGAACAGCCCCTGCTGCACCACGCCGAAGATGATCGCCCCCAGCGCCGCGCCGATGACCGAGCCGAAGCCACCTGTCAGCAGCGCGCCGCCGATGACCACGGCGATGATCGCCTCGAACTCCTTCAACAGCCCCCGGTCCGCCCCGGCCGAGCCGAACTCCATCACCTGACAGGTGGCGAACAGCGTGGCGCAGAAGGCAGTGAGCATGAACATCTGGATCTTCACGCGGTTGACCGGCACGCCGACATAGCGCGCCGCCTGCGCATCGCCGCCCGAGGCGAAGACCCAGTTGCCGAACTTCGTGCGCGTCAGCACGATATGGGCGACAATCACCAGAACCAGCGCCCAGACGATCAGCATGGGAATGCCTTCGACCACCGGCTGCCCGGCGCGGGTGCCGCGCCCGAATGTGTCGATCAACCCCATATCGGCGAGCCACACGAAGACCGGCTGCCCGATCTTGCCGCCGAAGAGGGGCGCCAGCCAGTCGCCCTCGGCCCGGTCCGAAATACCGCCGATGATGGTGCGCCGTTCGATCACCTGCGGCAGGAAGATGGTGAAGCCGCGCAGGATGAACAGGAACGCCAGCGAGACGATGAAACTCGGCAGCCCGGTGCGCACGACGATGGTGCCGGTCAGCGCGCCGATAGTCATGCACAGCGCGAAAGTCAGCAGGATCGCCAGCCAGACCGGCCAGCCCAGCGTGACCGACATGATGGCGATGGACATGCCCGAGAACCCGATCATCGAGCCGACCGAGAGATCGAATTCACCCGCGATCATCAGCATGCAGGCGCCAACCGCGATGATGACGAACTGCGCCGAAACGGTGGACCAGTTCAGCACGCCCTGCGGGTTGAACATGCCGCTGTCACCGGCAAAGACGATGAAGAACAGGAATACGGCGATCACGCCGACAATGGCGCCAAGCTCGGGCCGGATGAAAGCCTCGCGCAGTTTCGAGGTCTTCTTGATGCGCTCGTCCACATCGGCGCCCGTGTCCGTTCCAGTGCCCGTGCTGGACATGGTGAACCCCTCCCCAAGATCACGAAATGGAGCCAGAGGCGGGCCCGCAGGCCCGCCTTTCGTCGCTCAGAGGCTCAGCGCCATTCCCCGGCGAGTTCCTCCACCAGGTCCAGGTCATCCGCGGTCACGAAACCCGGCCCCGAATTGATGTTGTTGCCCGGCAGCACCCCGTAGCGGTGCAGGTTCGCCAGCACGATCACCGGCAGATAGGCCTGCAGGAAGGGCTGCTGGTCGATCCCCCACTGGATGATCCCGTCGCGGATCGCCGGAACGATGTCGCCGCCCAGATCGAAGGTGCCGAAATAGATGTCCCCGGCCAGCCCCATCTGGTCCAGCGCGCGGATGGTCGGGTCCGCCGAGGTCGGGCCGAGGGCGAGCACCGCCTCGGTTTCCGGGTTGGCGTTCAGATAGGCCATGACGCGGTTCTGCACCTCGGACGGGTCGGTGCCGCTGTCGATCATCTGGTTGCCCAGTTCCACGCCCAGACCGTCGGCAAAGCCCTGGCAGCGCTCGCTGGATGCGGGTTGCGCGATGTAGTGGTTCACGCAGAGGAAGCTGGTGATGCCATCACCGGCGGCGCGCTGCCCGGCAGCGAAACCGGCGTCATACTCGGGCTGGCCGACATACATCAGCGCGCCCACTTCGCGCGCCTGTTCCGGCGTGCCCGAGTTGATGATGATCACGTCTATCCCTGAGTCCACCGCCGCCGAGATCGGCCCGGACAGCACGTCCGCGTCGGCCAGCGTGGTGATCAGCCCGTGCGGGGCGCTCGCGGTCACCTGCTCGATGATCCGCGCCATGTCGGCCAGGTCGCCCGTGGGCGGGTTGCGGTATTCCACCGATACGCCCATCTGCTCGCCGCCCAGAGCCAGACCGTTCTGGATGGTGTTCCACCAGGCATCGGCGTCGTCGGCATGGCTGACCAGCACATAGCGCAGATCCTCGGCCGCCGCCGGGGCGCTGCCGCCGACCAGGGCCATGGCCGCGACGGCGCTGACCGCCATCGTCTTGAGTGGTGATTTCATGATGTCCTCCCAAACATATCCGGGCGACTCCGGACGTTTCCTCCTCGCCCTTGCGACACTCTAATCCCGAATCACCAATTTTGCAACCGGTTGCAAACGGTCGGGCGTCAGTGCTATGTTCCTTCGGCGCAGGGGCTGTATTAGAACCGTGCCGGGCTGCGTGGATGACGGAAAATGCCAGTAACGCTGAAAGAGGTGGCGGAACGCGCGGGCGTGTCACGCTCGGCGGTGTCGCGCACCTTCACCGAAGGGGCGTCGGTCTCGGCCCGAACCCGCGCCAAGGTCGAAAAGGCCGCGCGCGAACTGGGCTACAGCCCGAATGCGCTGGCCTCGTCGCTGACAACGGGGCGGACCAAGCTGATCGGGCTGGTGTCCAACAACTTCCACAACCCGATTTTTCTGGAGGTCTTCGACCTGTTCACGCGCGGGCTGCAGGACCGCGGCCTGCGGCCGCTGCTGGTCAACCTCAGCGACGAGGTCGACCCCGCGAACTCCATCCGCATGTTGCGGCAGTATTCGGTTGATGGCGTGATTGTCGCGTCCTCGACCCTGCCGCCCAGCTTCGCCGAAGCGTTCCGCGATGCCGGGCTGCCGGTGGTGCATTCCTTCGGGCGCTACACCACCAGCCCATATGTGCATGTGGTGGGGATCGACAACATCGCCTGCGGGCGCATGGCGGCGCGGGCGCTGGTGGCGCGCGGGCACAGGCGCGTGGCCTTCCTGGGCGGGCCGCCCGGCGCCACCTCGACCCAGGACCGCGAGCGCGGCTTTCTGGAGGAACTGGCCCGGCACCCGGAGATCACGGTGAGCGTGACCCATGCCAGCGCCTATTCCTTCGACGCCGGGCGCGCCGAGATGCAGCGCCTGTTGCAGACCACCCCCGCCGAGGCGTATTTCTGCGGTGACGATGTGCTGTCCATCGGCGCGCTGTCGGCCATTCAGGACGCCGGGCTGTGCGTGCCGCAGGATATCGGAATCATCGGGCTGAACGACATGGCCATGGCGCGCTGGCAGAACATCGACCTGACCACCATCCGCCAACCGCTGGCCGAGATCATCGGCGCCTCCATCGATCTGGTGGTGGCCACCATCGAAGAACCAGGGCGGTACCCGGAAACGCGGCTCTTTCCCTGCCGGGTGGTGGAGCGCGGCACCCTGCGGCCCGTCTGACGCGGCCCGCAGGGCCAGCGCCCGCGAAGTGCCATGGGAGGGTGGGCGGGGCGCTGAGCGGGCGCTTCTCTCCGCGAGGGATCAGCGCAGCATCGGCGGGCGGGCGTCCACCCAGGCCCCGCCTGCTTGCGCCGATTCCACCGCCGCTGCGACCGCCGCCATGGAGCGCAGACCAGCCTCGGCCAGTGGCAGGCTGTCGCGTGCCTCCCCCCGGATCGCCGCGGCCAGATCGACATAGATATTGCCCACGGCAAAGGCGAAGCCCTCGGGGTGCGCAATCGGCAGGCGGGTCAGGCGCGCGGCATCGATGCCCAGTCCCGGTTCGGCCTTCTCGATGATCTGGGTGCGCCCGCCCAGGGGCGAATACCAGACCTGATCGGGGTGCTCCGAGGCCCAGCGCATCCCCCCTGTTTCGCCGAACACCTGGATGTCGAACCCGTGCTGCCGCCCGATCGCCACCGCCGAGGTCCAGAGTCGCCCGACCGTGCCGCCGGACATGCGGAAACTCACCATCGCGTCATCCTCCAGCACGCGGCTGGGGATGGTCGAGGCGAAATCGGCCGAAAGCGTCTCGACCTCGTCGCCGGCGATGAAACTCGCCATGTGCAACGCGTGGATGCCGCAATCGGCGAACTGCCCGGACACACCGGCCTGTGCCGGATCATAGCGCCAGCGCACGCGCGGGTTGTCGGCGTTGGCGGCATCGGCATGGTGTCCGTGGCTGAAACTCGCCACCACGACTCGGATTCGCCCCAGCGCGCCGGAACGCACCATTGCCCGCATTTCGCGCACCATCGGATAGGCGCTGTAGCAGTAGTTCACGGCGCAGATGCGGCCCGTGGCGCGGGCAACGCGCACGATCTCCTCGCCCTCCGCCACCGTCATGGTCATGGGCTTTTCGCAGAGCACGTGAAACCCAGCTTCCAGAAACGCCTTGGTGATCTCGAAATGCGTGGCGTTCGGCGTGGCCACGGTCACCAGTTCCACCCGGTCATCGCGCCCGCGCTCACCCTCCAGCATCTCGTGCCAGTCGCCATAGGCACGATCCGGCGCCACGCCCAGGCGCTGCGCAAACTCTCGCCCCTTCGCAGCGTCCGCATCCAGCGCGCCCGCCGCCAGCGTGAACAGCCCGTCCGCCTGCGCGCCGATCCGGTGCGCGGGTCCGATCTGGCTGCCCTCGCCCCCGCCGATCATGCCCCAGTTCAGTTTCATGGCCTGGCCCCCTCAGAACCCGATGCTGCGCAGATAGGCGCGGTTCGCCCGCGCGTCGTCGATGGGCGAGACATCGAGCGTGGGATCGCAATCCTGCTCCACCGTGCACCAGCCCTGGAACCCGGCATCCAGCAGGATCTGCCGCACCGCCGGGAAATCCACATCCCCCTTGCCCAGGTTGCAGAATATCCCCTGCCCGCAGGCGTCATAGAACCCGGTGCCCTTTGCGATCACATCGGCCTTCACGCCTGGGTCGATATCCTTGAAATGCATGTAGGAAATGCGGCCCATGTGACGGCGCATGAAACCCAACGGGTCAAACCCCGCGTAGGAATGGTGCCCGGTGTCGAAGCAGATCTTCAGCACCTCCGCGGGCACCTCATCGAGCAGCCGCTCCAGCTCCGGCTCGAAATCCATGAACCCGGCGGCATGGGCATGGATGCCCACGGTCAGCCCATACTCCTCGGCCCCCATGCGCGCCACATGGGCGATCCGGTCGCGGAAGACCGTCCATTCCGCCGCGTCCATTTGCTCCGCCGCCTCGGCCCGCCCGGCGGTCGGCGCGCGGCGGGGCGAGATGGAATCGATCAGCACCAGATGCTGTGCGCCATGGGCCGCAAGCGCGCGGCAGGTGCGCACCGCGCCGTCCAGCACATCGTCCCATTGCGCCGGGTCATGAAAGGCGCGGAAGACCACGCCGCCGATCAGCGCCAGCCCATGTTCGTCCAGCGCCTCGGCCAGCACGCTCGGGTCCTCGGGCATGTAGCCCACGGGGCCAAGCTCGATCCCCTCATACCCGGCCGCGGCGCATTCGCGCAGCACATCGCGCCACGGCGGGTTGCGCGGATCGTTGGCGAATTCGACGCCCCAGGAACAGGGGGCATTGCCGATGCGGATCGTCATGCGGTGTGCCTTTCAGTGCGTGGGAACAGTGTGCCAGCGGCCATCCGTGGCGGCGGCGAAAGCGGTGTCGATCACCTGCGCCACGGCAAGGCCATCGCGGAAGGTGGGCCAGACCGGCGCGCCGGACTCGATCGCGCGCAGGAAGTCGCGGGCCTCGATGATGATCTGATCCTGATAGCCGGTGCCGTGACCCGGCCCCTGACAGAAGGGCAGGTAATCCGGGTGTGCGGGGCCGGTGAGGATCTTCGTGAAGCCGCGCTGCGCCTCGGGGCCGTCCATGCGATACAGCCAGACCGCGTTCTGATCCTCCTGATCGAAGCGGATCGCGCCCCTGGTGCCATGGATTTCATAGGCATAGCCCATCTTGCGCCCCGTGGCGATGCGGCTGAAATACAGATGCCCCATGGCGCCGGAGGCGAAGCGGACCATCATCTGCCCGTGGTCGTCATTATCCACCTTTGCGGGGCCATCCGGGCCGGGGCGGGTGGCGTGCACGGTTTCCACCCGCGCCGACACCTCGGCCATCGGCCCCATCAGCGCCAGCGCACAGTTGATCATGTGCGGGGCGAGGTCCCCCATGCAGCCGTTGGCGCGGCCCTCGCAGCGCCAGGTGAAGGGGGCTGCGGGGTCGGCCAGAAAATCCTCGGTATGCTCGCCCCGGAACCAGGTCACCTCGCCAATCACCCCCTCGGCCAGCATCTGGCGGACATATTGCGCGGCGGGGGTGCGGACGTAGTTGAAGCCGACCATGTTGGGCAAGCCCGCCGCTTCCGCCGCCGCCACCATGGCCTGCGCGTCCGCCAGCGAAGCGCCCAGCGGTTTTTCGCAGAACACCGGCTTGCCGCGCGCAAACGCAGCCTCGGCAATCGCGCGGTGGGTGGTCTGCGGAGAGGCGATGACCACGGCCTCGACCTTCGGGTCCGCCACCAGCGCCTGCCAGTCGGGCGCGGCGCGGGCGAAGCCGAAGGCCGCGCGGTAGCGTTCGGACGAAGCGGGCGTGGACCCGGCGATCATTTCCAGCCGCGGGCGCAGGGCGGTGTCGAACACCGCGCCGACCGCCGACAGGGCCACGGCATGGGCCTTGCCCATGTAGCCGCCGCCGATCAGGCCGATGCCGATCTCGCCCATGATTCCCCCTGTTCCGGCACAAGTCCGGTTGCAACCGGTTGCAAAATTGTTATCCTGAGTCGGGAGATTGTGCAAGGCGGGAGGCGTTCATGGCAGCGGCAGGCGGGACCATTCGACTGACAACGGCACAGGCCATCACGCGCTATCTGCTGAACCAGTTCATCGAGATCGACGGCGCGGAAACCCGCATCTGCGGCGGCGGTTTCGGCATCTTCGGTCACGGCAACGTCCCCTGTCTGGGCGAGGCGCTTTACCCGTATCACGCCGAAATGCCGCTCTATC